>NZ_JBFRSC010000022.1:0-36125 GCF_041473335.1 Vibrio sp. 10N.222.55.C7 | reverse complement strand
ATGGCAAGCGTAGAGTCTGGCGAAAGCTTCATATTGCCGTCGATACAAGCACTCATGTAATTATTGCAGCCGAGCTAAGTTTATCGACGGTTAGAGATGGGGAAGTACTCTCGAACTTACTGAAACAAACACGCCGAAGTATCCTTGAGGTGTCTGGTGATGGTACTTACGACACGAGAGCATGTCACGCTGCTATTAAGATTAAGCGAGCCGTTGCGCTTATTCCCCCAAGAGAAGGGGGCTGCCTTCTTGGAGCGTGGTCATCCTCGAAATCTCGCAGTGGGTTGCCAGAAGTTATACGGCTCAAATAAGTATTGGAAAGAGCGGTATGGATACCACAAACGTTCACTCTCAGAAACAGCGATGTATCGAGTTAAACAGTTGCTAGGAGGGCAACTGAGCTTAAGAAATTACAATTCACAGGTAGGTGAAACTTACGCGATGATAAAAGCGTTGAACAAGCTTACTGGGTTAGGTATGCCTGAAACTTGTCGTATTGACTAAAAAGTATGCGAAACGGGGTGCATCTATCTCTAAATTTAATTACGCAACAAAGCCTTCCCTACTCTCTTTGATTAGTTTGTTTTCTAGGTGGTACTCAGATCATTGAATAATATTTTTTTTCTTTAGCGAGAGGGAAATAGATGTTGTTATTATTATAAGAACGCCACATGTGCTCATCCAACTAGGGATTTCATACCAAAAAATAACCCCCCAAAGTATATTGAAGACCAAGCCGATATAGCGGGTGACTGCAACTACAGCGGCGTTTTCATGACTGAATGCCTTTGTTAGGAAAATTTGCCCAATGAGCGAAACAAGACCAATGGCAATTAGATAAATCCACGCAATTCCCTGTGGAACCACAAACTCATCCCTCATCAAGTAACCGGATACCAACATCGAAGTGAAAAGAAAATAAAACACAATCTCGTAAATATGGTGCCTCTTACTCAGGTGGCGAATAGTGATAGAGGCAGCCGCCGCAAAAAAAGCACTCGCCACCCCTGAGAGGGCATACAAATTAAATGTGTCGAAGCTAAATGGATTTACAATTAAGGTAACTCCAACCAAAGTGAGCGGAAAAAGGAATGCTACTTTTTTAGGGGCTTTTTCTCCCAAAATTAGGTTGGAAAGTAATATAACGAAGAACGGGGACAGGTAAGCCAAAATCACGGCGTCCGCTAGCGGCATGTGGGTAATCGCGTACACAAAAGCGAGCAGATAAAACGCCCCAAACAGGCCACGAAGCAAAAGCATTGGTATGCCCGTGGTAGAAAACCTGATACTCGCTTTCCACATTAAACCTAAAATCAGAACGGTTCCTATTGCGCTTCGGAAGAAGACAATTTCAGAGCTTGGAATCGTCAAACTGGCCGCTTTAATAAGTGCGTTCATGACACTAAAAATGAACGCAGAAAATATAGTTAACGCTACACCGTTGTTCATGATGGGTTTCTTTAAAGGTCGTATGATAGACGCACCCAACCAAGGTATTGGTGCGCTTGAGTGCGGGACTCTTCAATCAAATGGTGAGGGAGTTGAGAGCTACTTAACCAAGATTCGAATATACCTAGCACACGGTTAACGCTCGGTAATGCAATCCCATGCGCTCTGCCTAAGACTTGAAGCCAGTAAAGATTCTGTATATCTTCTTTAGGTATTCGAGGTAAAGACAACTTGCCTTTTTCCACCTTACCTTTGGCATAGGGCACGGCAGAGAAGTTGAAGTAGCACCCATTTTCATCCGGCTTAGAAAAAGGATCGATCAGAATCGCGCTGTATCGTACGTAAACCAAATATTCCTGCGCTATTGGAGTGAGCGACATAAACTGCTCAATTTGACGACGACGAATGGTTTCTGGATGCACAGGGTAGTTGTCATCATTGAGAAATTGTAACAAGTTAAATGGTGTTCCGTTAAAGTGAAGTATCAATCTTGATATATCGCGCCATAGCTCAACCAAAATGTGGATGGTTTCGGTTGTGATCGGTCCCTCAGGGAAAAGTTTGTACATGTACTTAACTTCTCTCGTCTCACTTAAGATATGATTGAGCGAGAAAGGGGTCATAAAAAATGCGGGATGAACGAAAGAGGTAATGTTTCGTCCTTCTACGCTAAACCCATTTTCCAACTCGACAACTTCAACACCGATATCCGCTAAAGTTTGAGTCAGTAGCTCTAGGACAGGGCATTTTTCTTTACTTGAGTAAGCATAAATACGTTTTTTAACCGCTTTGGTAAGGACACGAACGCCAGCTTGTTCCGTTATAAATTTAGTGGCCGCAAAGTAATTGGAAAATATCAGTACGTTGGGGGTTAAATTCAGTTCTGAAAACAAGCCTTTTACAATCCGGTGCCCACCAAATAAGGATGAAATGAGGACTACTATTTTTGTGGAACTCAAACACGATTTAGGTAAAGCCAATAGAACCGCTGAATAAGCATGAGATGGGGTGCCCAGAACCAACGTATCCCATTGTCCGCTTACATCGCGTAAATCTTCAAAAACCGCATCAAATATCACCTGCCCAGCCATTCGCTTCAAAGAGGATTTGGCAGCGAAAATATGCGCAATACGTTCGTTGTGTAAGCTTTCGAACATCGGCTGCCAGCGCTCTGATGAGCGGTTTACTAACCCAAGTTGCTCGCACTGGTTTCTGATGATTTTTGCTGTCTGAAATGCGGCTGGCCCTGTGCCAACGATTAACACTTTTCCTAATGAAAGAGTCATTTTGCGCGCTCCATCAAGACGGTGTCATATATCGCTGCATCGTTATGGATCTGTTGTGTTTCCCACCCATCCATTAGGTTTGGGTTGAAAGGGTAATTGAAGGCGGACTTTAAACCATTACCGAATCGAACTAATACTCGGTGAGAGTGGTTAAGATGAGGTCTAAGCTGTCTGAGTTGTTCCCATTTATGTTCCACTAAAGAGGCTACTACAACATGAGTTGGCCGGAAAGAGGCAAACTCAGTGATTAGATCTTTGCAGCTAAAAGTGGTTGACAAGTTGAGTTGGTTGGCCATTTTCACTGCCTGCTCATCAAGATCTATACCGTGCACGAGAGCGCCTGTGCTCTGAGATATAGTGAAAGCAGAAACCGGATAGGACCCTGAGCCAATAAACAGGACTCGAGAGTTGCTTTCAATTCCTGCTTTTTTTAGTTCAATTTTTGTGTTTTCAGAAAGTTGGTATAAATATTCGCTGATGTCGATTTGATGCTCTCTGGCACACTGAGACTGATGTTTTTCCAATAAACACAGAGCTTTTACAGCAGTTTCACGAAGCTGCTTGATTAAACGATCGTACTCAGGGGTCATATCAAAATCATCGCTAATGGTTTTAAAATTTTCTTGCAAAATCCAAGCGCAAAACTCATCAATTTTTTCTTGCAAAAGGACAAAACATTCACAATTTTCAAGGCTGTAATGAGTCAGGGTTTGAATTTGAGATTCAAACGTGGATAGAGAAACTAATAAGTGATATTGCCTTTTATTCATTGCCATAAGAATGCCTAATCTGTTTTAAGGGCTCGAACTGGGGTGACGTGGGTATGTCCATGAACGCAACAACCTACGTCCACATGAATCTGATAGATTTTCCCCAGCCTTTCAGAATCGAGCACGTCTTCTGGTTTACCGCAATATTGAACTTCACCATCATTCATTAAGAGAAGATGGTCGCAGTATCGAGCAGCGAGAGAGAGGTCGTGTAGGACCGCAATTGTGATGATATTTTTGGCTCGGGTATATTGACGAACAAGGTCTAAAATTTGGACTTGATGCTTGAGATCTAAGGCGCTTGTTGGTTCATCTAAGAGCAATACCTTGGGCTCAGCAACAAGAGATTGCGCCAGTGAAACCAGCTGTTGCTGACCACCGCTTAGTTGAGAAAACTGTCTAAGGGCGAGATTTCTCAAACCTAGATAATCAAGGATGGCGTCTGCTTTTTGTTCTTGTTCACATGTGATGTTCCAGCTCAGTTGATGAACCAAGCCCAGTAAGACAAACTCAATAACCGTTAATTGACAGGGAGATTTGTTGAGTTGACATAGGTACGAGAAGGATTGTAGCGGTAATCTCAGCCCGTCCTCCCCACTTGAATTAATCTTCCCATCAGAAGGAATGATGCCCATGATAGCTTTGAGCAATGTCGTTTTTCCTGCGCCATTGGGCCCTAAAATGGCGGTAAATTTGCCACCCAAAAAGTGGGCATCTACCTTCTTTAAAACGAGTTTTCTTCCAATTGGAACGGCAAGATTTTCTATTGAAAGCGACGTCATTAGATAAACCTCCTGCTTATCAGAAAATAAAGAAGGATCGGCACACCGACTAAGGAGGTGACGATACCAATTGGTATGATAGTGCCTGGGACAATCAACTTAGCAACAAGAGACGAGGTACATAAAAGCAACGCTCCCATTAATGCCGCCAAAGGTAAGTAGAAACGCTGATCTTCGCCTATTAGCATTCTTGCTAGGTGAGGAGCAACCAAACCAATGAAACCAATGGTTCCGACAAACGACACTGCTCCTGCAGTTAATAAGGAACACAGTAAAAACATCTGTAGTCTTAACTTGCTGGTCTTTATTCCCAAGGCGAGTGCACGCTCTTCGCCTAAAGTGAGGGCGGTGAGTGCCCATACCTTAGATAACGCAAAGACCAAACCGAACAGGAAAACGGCTCCTGAAACAAAGAAGGACAACCAACTCGCCTTCAGTAGACTGCCAAATAACCAAAAAACAATTTGCTGCAGCACTTCTGGTGATGCCAAATATTGAATTAATGACTGTAAAGCCTGGAAAAAGAAGAGAACGACAATACCTGCCAAAATCAGGATTTTTGCGTCCATATGTCGGCTGCGACCAATTATATAGATCGCCATACTCGCTAATCCAGATGTCAAGAAAGCGGCAAACGGCACGCCTAACCAATGCAAACCAAATACTGAAAAACCGGTTAAAAAAGCTATGGCTGCACCAAATCCAGCAGCAGCAGAGATACCAAGGGTATACGGACTGGCAAGTGGGTTGGCTAAGAGGGTTTGCATTAGACCGCCAGCGAGGCCGAGTGAGGCGCCAACCATAAGACAGGTGAGAGTGATGGGTAACCGAAGTTGCCAGACAATAAGTGTTGATAAGCTGTCACCAGAGGGACCACCTAGGAGGGCTTCAACAACTTGTTCAATGCCTAGCCACGATGAGCCAGTACCAAGATCGAATAAAGCGGAAAAACTCGTTGCCAGAAAAGCGCCTAGCAAAATCTTAATTCTTTGCTTCTGCATTCTTTGATAAATAGCGCCGCTGGAATGATTCAGGTCAGACGATGCTTTCATGCTTTCATTCATGAGTTACGCCCACCTGAATCATGAAAGTGCCTTTGAGCGCTTGCGGCATGTAGTTCCTAAAAAATTCTTGGTGCAATTTCTTAGGTTCAATATCTTTAAATGCTTCTGGGTAAATAGACTTTGCTAGATACAACAAGAAAACGTGGTCGTAAATAGTACGTGTTCCTGAGTGGTATATACCGTAGACGTCACCATTTTTAACTGCCGTCAGTTGATTCCAGCCAGCACGATTTAGGTAGGGGCGGTATCTAGTTTGCGCTTCTTCCATTGTGCTGTTGAAACCAAGCAGGGCGCTGTCGTTATGTTTAACCCAGTGAGCACCGGATATAAAGATCACTTCTGGATCTTGACTCAAGATATATTCAGGCGTTAGGTGGGCAGAACCTTCAAACATCCCATGGGCAAGGTTATCGGCCCCCGCCATTGTCAAAAGGTTGCCCCACATTGTCGTCGAGTAAGATTTACCGTATTCATTTGGTCCACCTGTACCTGCTTCCACATACACACGGCGTGCCGTGTGGTTTTCCAGATGCCTCGTAACACGTTGTTTAACCATGTTTACTGTGTTTTCGTATTCCGTTGCAATCGATGAAGCGCGTCCTTCTGTCCCCATTACTCTGCCTATAACACGTGTGCTAATGACGTGTTTTTCAAGCGTTTGAGCATTGAAGTCTACAACGACAACTCTGATACCATTCTTTTCAAGTATTTCAACTTTTTCACCAAGGGATTGATATTGCCACGCCGCAAGAAGTGCAACATCAGGTTTAGTTAACAAGAGTTTTTCGAAATCAAAAGTACCTGTATAAAGAGAACCTGAATCAATAATCGTTTCTAACTCAGGAATGATTTTTTTATAGGTGGTCCATTGAGATTGACGGTAATCTTTCCAAGAGTGTCTTGGGAAAATAGCCACTTTTTTGTAAGCATCTGGTCCAGCGATCGCTAGGTAATCCTCAAAATAAAAACCTAGGAAAATTTTTTCTGCCGGCTTTTCTAAAGAGATGTTTCTACCGAGCACGTCTTTGAACTGAAGAGCTGTAGAAGCAGAGGCCATGTCACCCAAAGCCAAAGTTGCCAAAAAAAGTGCTTTTACTTTTAAAAGGTGTCCTTTCATTCCCTCGACCTCAAATAGAACATTAATTGTTATAATGTAACAATGGTTCTAGGGTTGAAAAGATATATATTTATTATTTATATCTATTAAATATAAATAATAAAGCTAGGTGGATTTGTTGTTGCGTAATTCAATGGAACTAAATCAAGAACCTACGATATGATCAGCTACGTCCACCCTCTCTCGTAGCTCTATGTCTAAACCTCGTTACAAAACAACCAACAGGAAGCAATACAACCAATCGCTCATTAACCGTGGCTCTCTGACTTTTTGGATTGATGAAGAGGCAATAAGCGGTTGGGCGCAAAGCAAACAGAATAAGCGCGGTAGGCCACGTCGATTCAGTGATTTAGCTATCACGACAGCACTCATGAAAAGTCAAAAAACACGAGACGGATGGCAAGCGTAGAGTCTGGCGATGGCGCGTACGACACGAGAGTGTGCCACGCTGCTATTAAGATTAAGCGAGCCGTTGCGCTTATTCCCCCAAGAGAAGGAGCAGCCTTCTGGGAGCGTGGTCACCCTCGAAATCTCGCCGTGGGTTGCCAGAAGTTATACGGCTCAAATAAGTATTGGAAAGAGCGGTATGGATACCACAGACGTTCACTATCAGAAACAGTGATGTATCGAGTAAAACAGTTGTTAGGAGGGCGATTGAGCTTAAGAAATTACAATTCACAGGTGGGTGAAACTTACGCGATGATAAAACCGTTGAACAAGCTTACTGGGTTAGGTATGCCTGAAACTTGTCGTATTGACTAAAAAGCATGAGAAACGGGGAGACTCTGTTTCTAAACTGAATTACGCAACAAAGCCAATAATTATTGCGAAGGTGTAAATAATTTCTTGGCTTAATTAAAATTGATTTACGCTAGAAAGGCATTGTGTCATTAACGCACTATAACTAAATATCTTGATATAACTACTCTAAGTGGCAAAGGGTAGAGCACACATATGAATAATTTAATAAAGCACCGCACGGTTTTCATCACCGTTTGATTTGGATTTACATGGCTCGCACCACGTATGAAGGATTTTGATATTTCTTTGTTGCGTAAATCAGTTGAACTAAGTTATCGGGACCGATTAAGAGAAACGGATGTGCTATTTGGAGAAATAGTACATTACAGCGCTGAAGTGATGACTAAGGTGAGGTCTCAAAAAAGTGAGGTAAGGACGATATCTGTTTTTATTCCTACTGGAAAATACGACAAGTGTTTGCCTTACTTATAGACGTATATACATTAACTTAGAAACTGGCTTGACTGATTTGGGGCTAACTCTAACAAGTTAGAGCTTAATCGAGCGCTTGAGACCATTAATGCTCGTTTTGAAAAAGGGACGCTGACCTTTGGCTCTCAAAAGGGAGTTACAGTGAGCAAGGTGGCAGTATCGATATACCCATTCTAGTGACTTACTGACGGGTAAATGTATTTAAATAATCCTCATTCTTGGCTTCTTATCTCTTAGCTTATTGCTTCTTAGTTTTTTACGTGGGGTGAGAAATAATGAGGTGCTCTTTCCTTAGGCGTGATCCTTCGGGCAAGGCTTTCTCTTGGAGCTTTCATCTATGGCCTAGATTGGCATCACCCTAGTGAGCCACTGCGTGCCGCACCAGAAGGTGCTTCTCTACAAGCTCCTATCGTACAACCCTAAACGCCTGCGCCTCGTCAGTCTTCCTCGTTGCTGTTCGTCGTACCTCCTCACTCATTTCACTGACCTCCATTAAGTTCGAGTAAGGGCTTGTTGCCTTATGTGCCGATTTCCCTTTCGACTTGCATCATTTGATGGGGCTCGCAGGCTGTTTACCGTGCTCGCTCAGAGCCCCAATAACAAGGGTATATGAACGCTTCGCGCCCTTGTTATTGAGAACCATGAGCGCTTGCCGGACAGCCAAGCGGCTCCATAAAAGTGATACTCAAACAAAAAGGAAACTCCTCATGGCACAACGAAACTCAAGCCCAACTCTCTCTAAATCGATGTTCAGCGACCAGCGTTTCGCCGCTGGGCACGAAAGCTCACCAAAAAATGATATCTCCTGCCAGGTCGTTGAACGTGCAGTGCGTTCGACCGTTTCCGCGACTGTTTCAAAGGGACTTATTTGGGTGAATTCAACGGACTTTAATTCGAGCGTTCGAGCGGTTAAAGTGCATGAGATTTTACTTAATGAGTTTGGTTATACCGACTCTTTGATCTTGGAGGAAGGAAATAAAGGAAAAGGGGTGAGTATTGGCGTATGTGATAGAGCTACGACTGTGAAACAGATGCGAGAAGATTACGCCTATGCGAAAAAAGAAGAGAGAAACGTTGAAACGACCGCTAAGCATCAAGCGAGAGCGAAAGATCTTCTGACTATCTTGTATGGCCAATAACACGGACTGAGCGCCGCCCATCACGACTTTAAATATTAAAAGGGATCTATTATGTCTGTACTTGCTAACTACTCTAATCACAGCCTTTTCTCTGTAGAAGAAAAAGATATCTTGCACCATGCCGCGAGCATTTTAAAATCTAAGTTGTTTGTGTCAGAGCAGACGCCACTCAATTCCCCTGAATTGGTGAAGTCATTTTGTCAGGCTTCACTTGCTTCCAATGAAAGCGAAGTGTTTGGGGTGATCTTTCTTGATAGTCAGCATCGAGTTTTACGCACAAAAGAGATGTTTAACGGCACCATTGACACCGCATCCGTTTACCCGCGTGAAGTGGTCAAAGAGTCACTGGCCACAAATGCAAGCGCGGTCATTTTTTATCATAACCATCCCAGCGGTGATGCCACACCCAGTCAAGCCGATCGACGTATTACTCGACGACTGACCGACGCGTTAGCCTTGGTTGATATTCGAGTTCTCGATCATTTCGTGGTGTCTTTTGAAGATGTGGTGTCGTTTGTGGAGCGTGGTTGGATATAGCCATTAGTGAAACATGTCTCTCATTTACGCCTATTCTGGCGTGAATGACTTCCTCATCATAATGCTATAAACTGTAAGCAATTAAATAAGGTTTCTACTATGTCTGAATCAAGCAAAGTCACATTAAGCGTTGAAGAGCTGATCAACCTAACCGCTCATGCTGCCACTCAAGAGCAGTTAAATGATACGCGTAAAGAACTCGATCAGAAGATCGAAGCGGTTCGTCATGAGCTTTCAGATAAAATCGACACAGTTCGTAATGAGCTTTCAGATAAAATCGACACAGTTCGTAATGAAGTGAGTTCCCTTAAAAATCTCATTATTGCAACAGCCTTCGCTATGATTGCGACGGTAGCCGGTGCCGCGTTTTGGGTTGGCAGTCATATCAACGTTTAATATTCAAATATGTTTTCTTAAATGCCTCTTATCCTAGAGGCATTTTTTTTGTCCGAACGCTTCAACGCTCGCGCTAAAAGAATTTGAGCCAAAGGCTCGACCGCAAGCGGTCGCCAATACCGCTCTCAGTACCACAGTACGCCTATTTGCTCGATGTTTGATTCTATTGCTTTTTCATGGTGTCACTTTGTGGGTTTGTGGCTGATAGGTGGCTTTTTATGATGAAACCATTACTTTACCTTTCTTTGCTATCGCCGTGTTTCGGTTGGGCTTTTTGCTTTGATGAGGCAGGGAGATTTTATAATGTCGATCCACAGCTTTTAAAATCCATTGCAACGGTAGAGAGCAGCCTAAAACCGAATGCGTATAATGAAAATAAAAACAAAACCGGTCAAGTGATCAGTCGTGATTTTGGATTGATGCAAATTAATTCCCATTGGTTTGATCGACTATCCGAATTTAATGTGAATGAAACAAGCATCTATAACCCTTGTTTTAATGTTCATCTTGGCGCGTGGGTATTAAGTTCTAATTTTTCTAGTCATGGTTATAACTGGAACAGCGTCGGCGCTTATAATGCGGGTTTTTCAAAACGCACCGAGAACGCCAGAAAAATATACATCCAAAAAGTCCAATCGGTTTATTTTAAGATGAACGTTCAATAAAAGGCTTTGCACCATAACGGTGCAATGTCTTTGGCTTTTCCTCTCGCTTTCTTCCTTCAATTTCCAGATCCCCGCATCCCTCGTTCGTCAGATTCATTCGCCACCTGGTCGGCTTTTGTCTTTCGCTGTCAGTTTTTCCCGTCGCTTTGATTAAGGAACTCAGATCATTCGTTCTGAGTTGTTGGTTAGTTGAGTTGGTGACCACACACCACGCTAAATCGAAAACGATTTAAATGGTTGTCTGCTTTAAACATAAAGACAATACAATCAATAACTTATGATATAAATAGAAGAGTGAATATTTTGGGGGGGAAATTTTCAAAATTTCAACTAATTAGCCGCTGAAATCCAATGTAGATTTACATCATAAATGCATCAATTGTACTTAATCCCTTTTCGAGAAAGGTCTGAGAGCTTGTTTAAAGTGGAAGTGATGTACTAGTGATTTATTAGCAATTAACTCGATGTTTTTAATGATAAATAGTGAGCTTTTTTGCAAGCATGTGATTTAATTGTAATGTAGGTAAAGTGTTGTTTAGAGGGAAATCTAAGAAAGGATGGTGGGATTATGGCGAAAGCTTTTTCTGTACAGAGTTACATTCGGGGTGAATTGGAGCAAGATTTTAAGGTGTTCAGAGACAGAGAAAAGTTAGGTGATGCGGAAGCCGTCAGGCAACTTCTCACGCTGGCATTGAGGATCAAACTGAACGATAAGGAAGATGAGCGGCCGTCTAACCGCGAGTTGATGGAAGAGATGTATCGACGGATCAGGATGATCCAAGGGACGGGTAATTTAACCCACACACAAAGTTTTGATGGTGTCGCGTTCCATGAAAATAAAAAAGATGCAGTAGAAATGCGTAATTTGGTTTCCGCTGATGTGGATAAAAAAGTGGATGCTTATCTTGCAGGCGAAAAAAAAGGGTAGCAGCAGCTACCCTCTTATTATCGCTCTAACTCTCTGTCGATTTCTCTGTCTTCCCAATGTCTCTCTTTCTCTGATTGATTAAATTCCATCTCTTGTTGAGGTGAATATTCTTTTGGCTCAAAGTGGTCGAATGATTGGCTGTCGAGTTCTGTTTTCTCATTATAGTTGAAGGTGTCTAATTCCCTCTCCTGATGAGACGTGTGCGGCTCACTTAATTCAAGGTTATGTGCACTGTTATCTCGCTCTAGTTTATCAATGCACGATTTGATGTCCTCTTTAAGGTTATCATTTGACATGAATTGGATGTCTCGGCCATTAAAGTTCTCGACGATTTTTTCAATGTTGTTCGGGTTTAAATCGTGATTGCCATGATTTAATACAATAATGATGTTCTGTCTTAGTTCATCGGTAGAGATGTTTTGAATGTCGTTCTTATGATTGAGGTTAATAATATCAATCTGTCCTTGGGTTTGGTCTCGAATTAGAAACGATTGTTCAATCGATGTGCTGATGATGGTGGTGTTTAAATTCTCCCCTTGATGGAATCTTGTTAATTGTTTGGATTTCGTCCCTAGGGTTCTTGGGTTAATGTCTAGGGAGGTATCTTTATTTCCTTGAGTGTCTAAATAGGTCACTTCAATGGCTTTGGTTTCGCCTTCTTTATTGTGGATGTTGGTTAGCATTGCAGGGTGAAGGGATCTATCTTCGGATGAATAGACCGCCGGGTGGAATTTTACATGGTTGTTTTCAATGTTATTGACACCGAGCTTGTTTAAGTACGTTTGGGCCAGTGTGTTATCCATCGGTAAGCTTTGATTGATATAATCCTTAGCCCGTTCTTCAAACTGCGCAATATGCCTTGGGGTGGTGCTCAGTAATTTGTCGTGTTTACTGTTTTCCTCCAGTTGATATTTTTCCGGTTCGTTGATCATCTTGTGCGCTTCATTCATCGCGGCTTTATAATTCATTTCCTTATGACTCATGATTAGGTTAATCAATGCGCCTTTTTCGCCTGTGGTGTAGTCTTTGAAATACCCGCGATGCTCTCCAGTTAAGGTGACTTTAATGGCCGATTTTCCAATACCAAAGGTTAAATAATCCCGGTCTGATTTGGATTGATTCGGCTGGCCTAATAACTGAATGGCGAGGCTTTCGGTGTATTTTGGTAGCTGCGTATTGATGTGCTCCCTAAATGTGTTGTAGTCAAAGTCACCGCTTTTATTTTGGAACCGGACGTCCTCATGAGGGAGTGCATTACGGTTAAAGTAGGTGGTGTCTTTGGGTGGAATTTGGTTGAGGGTTTCTATCGCACTGGCTTTATGGCTCTCTTTAGAAAGCCAGCTTTTGACCAATTGTTTTGTGTTGTCGGTATAGAGCCGAATGTGCTGACTGGCACGAGTCACATCGATACCGGCGCGTCTTAAGTTGGTCAGTGCGCCTTTGCTTTGTATCGCGCTAATGACGTGTTGATAGGTGGACCCTTGCGCCATGTCTGCGGTTCGACTGTAAGCGTAGTCCCAGTGCCCGTCTTTAAGCGCATTAGGGTTAAGGTTGAGTGTTTGTCCTGTCTTAGATTGAGCGATAACACGGTCTGTAGTCGCTTGCGTGATGCGGTACTCCACGTTGGCTTTGATACTGCGCTCTTTATCGGTAAAACGGGTGATGATTTTATCGCCCGTTGAGAGTGGTTTTTCTGACGTAGAGAACAGGGTGGTGAAGCGGTGGTCACGGTTGCGCGGTAAGAATGGCCTAGTCTTACCTGTCGCTGCGTCTTGAAGTGTCACCACGCCATGCTCTGAGTCAACGTGAGTGATTGTCGCGTACTCACCGGGTCTGGTGCTCAATATCAAGCCTTTTTGATACGGCATCATGGTAGTGAGCTCTTCACCCGTGGCGCCGATTGAGCGTAGCCGGGTTGCGACGACGTTCTCTTTGCCTAACTCACTCTGTTTCATCAAACCGACACGGATGTGTTCGGTGATGGTGTCTCGCTCCTGGTTGGTGTACGCGATAATCAGTGTGTTGTCTCGCGTTTCGGGGGTGCGCTCTAAATAGTCTTTGGCGACCATGTAGGGCAGCTTCTCTGTGGCGGTGAGCTGCGCTCTGCGTCGGTCTTTGTCGTTTTCATCCAACGTGGAAATGACATGTTGACTGTTGCTTTGAGTATCAGGGGCTTGCTGCTGGAGTTTATCTAGGGCGCTGAGTGGCTGTTTATCAATGGTGTTTTGCTGTGCATTGTGCAGGGTGTCATTTTGTGGACGTACCATATCGGTCATGTAAGCGGTATCGATGCGGCCTTGGCTTATGGCCAGCTCAAAGGGTTTACCGGCACTGAGTGATAAAAGCTGCTCTTTATCGCCCAATTTGGCTGTTTTGGACTGACTGTCATTGACCAGCTTTGTGAACTCATCGGCTTGCTTGTTGCTGACCATGGAGCTTTCATCGAGAAAGAACAAGGTGTGTTGATAGTCACTGGCTTCTCGATTGCCTTGTCGGATGTCAGAGAGCAAGCTTTCCAGGGTTTGCGCTTTCACGCCTTTGCTTTCGAGCTCTGCTACCGCTGCGTGAGTGGGCGCAAGACCGATGACGCTTTGCTCTGGCTGCTGGCTGGCTTCTTTGACTAACTGGATAAGTTCAATATTGGATTCAAGCATGGTGGACTTACCTGTACCGGCTAACCCTTGGATGGCCACAAAGCTGTCCTTGGTGGTTGAGATAAGGGTGATGGCGTCCTTTTGCCCTTGGGTTAAGCGAGGCTTGGTATCGAAAAAGTCTTGCACCTGCTTAGGCGTTGCAAAAGGTTGATGTTGGCCTTTACCATCATCGATGTTTTGTAAGATGCGCTTTTCAGTCTCCAGCGCGGCTTGCGTCGTCCAGCGTGTGCCGTCACTGTACTCTGCAGAGAGGGTGTTGCTGCGTTTATTCAGCTCTGTTTCAACCTGCTCTTTGGTAATAGAGCCTCCGGCTTCTTCAAAGGCGTAACGCACCGCTTCCACTACTAAGGCTTTTTGGCTAAAAGCCGCTTCTCGCTCTGAGAGGTGGTTCAGGGCAAAGCTGACCGCTTTTTCGATGAGTGGGGCGTTTTGCGCTTTGGCTAGTGCTGACAGTGCCTGACTGACATCCTGCTTTAGCAAATCTTGGGTGGCGTCGTTTAGGTAGCGGTCGTTGACGTTTTGCGTCTGCAGTACACGCTCAATGGCTGACGGGGAGACCTGCTCTTTTTCAAGTGCGCTTTGGGCTTTGTCTGGTTTGTCGGTGAAGATATCAAGGCGCTCTATTTTTTCAGTCAGGTCGCTTATCAGGGGCTTAGATAGGGTAAATGCTTTGCCTGACAGTAAAGTATGGGCTTTTGGCTCAATATGGTGGGCGCTATGAACGTAGTCGTATTGCAGCGGCGCGTCTTTTAGGCTCTCTAAGTTGACGCGCTGCGTTTCCCCTTTGCTCTCAAGCGTGAGGCTTTCTTTGTCAATGTGAGTGACAAGGTAGCTTTGGTTCGCGTCCAAGCCAGCAGGGAAGTGTTTGCCTAGCGTTTGAAGGCGTTCGCCTTGGGCGATATTGAGACTTTGCGGTTTATTGATTTGCATCTTCATGTGCTTAAAGGCGCGACTGGACGGGTCAAAGGTGTGTGATTGTCCATCGCGTTTGCTGAGTGCGGTCATGGTGTTGCTCTCTTTGTCGATACTGGCGATGACAAAACTCTGAGGTTTGTTTTTCTCCCAATGGGTGAGTGTCATGCCTGGTTTGTAGTGTTGAACGAGGGGTTGTTGCGCTTTAGAGAGGTGGTGAGGGGTTTGAGTGAATAGGGTGGTTTCGTGTCTGGCGAGGGCGCCGGTATTTTTGAGCTGGCCCCGTATCGCTTCGGTTAACCGCCGCTGCTCGACGCTGGAAGTGGCAATCACTTGCGTGTTGGCTTTATCGGGGAGGTCGGCGTACACCCGCGCTATCCTATCGGTATCATTGTCATGCAGTTTTACGTTGGTGTTGCTGGCTCGCTTGCCAACCCAAGAATGACTCTCCACATTGCCTTTTTGATACAGCGAGATAGCGTTATTGGCTTTAAATCCCTGACGGCTTGATACGCGGTTAAGCATCACCACTTTACTGCTCGATTGTTTGGCTTTATCGGTGAGGGCCAACAATTCATTGGCGCTCATCTTATTGGCGTCATCGATGAGCAAGACATCTTTATTGGTCAGCGGCGTATCGCTTTGCAATAAGCTGTGGGTGGTGTGGCGCTGCTCTTCTGAAAAGAGCTGACCAACCCAAGCGCTGAGTGTTTGACTTTTGCGCTGTACGCTCTCCATGCTATCAGCCTTGGCTTTCACGCTTTGGGAGACCAATTGGACACGTTTACCGCTGTGATTACCTACATTGAGTAGTTGCTGCGCAATATCTTGTGATGAGCCATGCACATTGACCACGTGGAACTGTTTGGTGGAGTGGTACAGGTCGGTCAGTATACGCTGCTGGTTTTCAGAGATAGCGAGCTTGTTGAGCGTGCTGGATTCAACGTGGGTGCGCATGTGATGCGCACGACCTTGGGTGCTGTCGATAAGCGCTTGTTCGTTATCAATTAAGCCTTTGGTGGTGTATTGCCCTTTGTGACTGAGTCCTATCAAGTCGCCCTGCTTAATCATTTCATCCGCGACTTTTTTGATATCAAGGGCGTTGAGTTGCACGCCGCCTTTGGTGAACTCTGAGGCGGTGAGTTCAATGATTTTTTCAAGGTGTAACGCGGTGCTGTATTGCCCTAGATGGTCAATGGCTCTGCTGATGGCGGCTTTGGTTTCACCAAGTGGTGGGGTGTTTTGCGCTTCTTTTACTTGTTGCGCCATGGTGACAAGCTCTGCGGGTTCATACCCTTGGTCTTTTACGGTGCTTTGCCACTGTTTGTTGAGGTTGTCGTTACTCTGGTGGGTTTTGCTTTTACGAGTGTCGAGGGTCGCGACATCTCGCGCGGCGCGAGAGTCAAAGCCTAAATCGAGTGTGCGTTGATCAATTTGCTGTTTGCGAGTGGACGATGCATCAAGAATAGGCTGAGGGACACCGCTGATTTCGAACTGACCGTTGCCGACGCCTCGCGTGGAATAACCGAGGGTTTCTGCCTCCTTAGCTAATTGGCTCTGGTACAAGATACCGTAGTATTTTTGGAAGTTGTAGATGCGCTCGCCTGTGCCGTTAATGACGCCCCCTTTTTGTTTTAAGCTGGTTGATAAAGCGCGTAAATCCCCTTCTTGGTCTCGAGTCATGTTAGCTGCGAGAGCGTGCGAGTGCACTTGCATGTCGTTTTCACGGCTGGTCTTGTGGCGCACGACCGCAAATATCATCGAATCCGTATTTTCGTATTCTTGAACGCCTTTCTTATGAGTGACTTTGACTTGTGCAACGTCTTTTTCAAGCTCTGTTAAGGCGAACTTCACTGCGTTGTTATGCGCTTCTATTAGGCGGGTGTCCCCGCCAATAAGCGCGAGAACACTGATGGATTTAGGCGCAGAAAACGTCAGGTCGAAGCCTGATTTGTGTTTCCCCCTTTTCCCTTTAATAGTTTCATCACCAAGACTGCCTGAGAGGACCGATTCTAAGGTGGCTTGCTCTACGGGTTTGCCAGCCAGTCCCGCTTCGATGGCCAGCTTGCCATGCCAGAAGGTGTTTTCTTCTTGGTCTTTTTCTTTGAGGTAATAGTTATCACCGGCATCTTTTTCTAAAGAGACGTCAGGTAGGTCTTTGGGGGTTTCTTCGCTTAGGTAGTACTTTGCAGCGCCAGAAGCGGATTTAAGAGGGCTGATAGAAAGCATGACGGTGTTCCCTTGTGTAATGCCAATCACCAATGATGGCGATGAATTGAGTGGTGGGTGCTGTTACTGCGGTTACAAAATGATCCCAACACAAGCAAATGAATTGCTAGCGGTTAACGTTCTTTCTTCGTGAATGGTGACGCCATTTTCATCAATGTGAATGGACGTAATGCCCGCTTTAAATCGGTCTAACGCTATTATTTCTTCCTTGGTTAAATGCTTGCCATGAGTCAGGCATTCTAGACGGTTAAAGCTATATTCATCGGCGGCCATTGCTGGTTTCGAAGAATCAGAATGCTTCATGCACTCATTGCCATACAGCCAATCTTGAGCACACTCTATATTTGGCTCTAACTGGTAAGTCATATGATGGGTGACGCTTGAAAAAGAATGGGACCGGCTTGTCCATTTGTAGCTCACTTGAAAGCAATCAACCTCATCGGGAATGACGGCATACCAACCTCGACTTTTGGGGGAGGTATCTAAATAAACAGACACGTAGCGTTTGTTTGGCCAAAAGCGCTTTGTTTTTGGATTGCCGTTTGGTTTAGCCCAGTCGGGTCCTATAAATTCAAAATGAATGTCTGTTACCTTGTTGCTGGTAAGCTCAGGTGTCAGAAATATTCTGGGCGTAAATTGCAGGTATCGTTCTTTGGGATACAGAGGTAAGTTGATGTTGAGTTGGTGTTTAAGAGCGGAGCGGATCTCAGAGTGCGCTTGAGTGTAGCATTCTGACCATTCAAGATTTTTTGCCGCCTCAATGGGGGACATTCCACGTGAATATAAATAGATATAGGGTGTCCAATCTATTTTGATGTATCGGTATGGGATTTTTTTGATATGAGCTACAAACGCCTTAAACCATCCTTTCCATTCAGAGTCATATTCGTTGGTCATTTTTCCATTTAAATAATTGAAACCTTTTTGTGTAAAAGATACGCATGTTTGCGTGTCGTTGAATTCTAGATACCCCTCTGAAACCAGTTGTCCTAAGATGTCCCTTACTAACATGCCAGAGCGCGGGTAAACATCTAATGAGCGCTTTTTTACTTGTGGCTTACTCAAGTTAATTCGCTTTTCTTTCACGTGCTCTAAATAGTGATTATTTATAGGGGCCACTTGGTGATTTTTGGTGGTAGGCCAGAGCCAATCTAAAAGGTCGGAAGCATAAACAGTATTGGGACCTAGTTCTAATGTATAGGACGTCGGGGCTTTGGGTAAGGGTGGAAGATCACCTTCCTTGCCGTTCATGGCGTTTCGCTCTTCGGGAGTTAAGTTCCTTAGAATGACACAGGCAAATCCTTCAATGTTGTCGATGTGCTCTCCTAGACTTACCCTCACGCTCTGAATAAAAGGGATAATGGACACTTGGTTAAATACAATGTTATGGGCTGAGACGTGGTGCGTTACTGTCTGCGCTTTTAAGTCGTCCCAGTCGCTATAACCTATCGCTTGAGCACAAATCGATAACCATGTGTTTTTTTTAATTGGGCTGTTTGAAATAATTTCAGCATCGGTAAGTTGATTGAGAATAGTGTGTAATTGTTTTTTTAATATCGGTAAATGGTCAGAATTCAAGATGGTCTTACTTGACATGGTAATTCCTTGATAAATGAACGTAAAAAAGCCTTGCAATGGCAAGGCTTGGGACGGGGGTTGAGTGATTAATCGTGATGATAAGGCTCTAGGGTGTAACCTCTATGTTGCGTAAGCTGGATTAGTGAGTACAAGGGGTCACCAGTCGTTGCCGTCGAGCATATCGAGAACAAAGAGTGATTCGGGTTGTTTTTCAGGGGACATATCATGGTGGGTGTTTTAGTTTTTTAATCGCGCACTGTGTTGACGTTTGTGTCGGAATCTTGGTTTCATTGGTGCTCTCCATTGAGGGAAACAACGTGAGGCAAGAGTGGGTGAGGCTCTCCAAGTAGTACTAGCGTTGGAAATTTAAGTTATTAAAATGCAGTGTTTTGATCGTTCCATTCTGCAAATTTTCCCTATTAGTCTTGTTATCATATCCGCCAAAGTTGTCAATTAGCGTGATGGTGAATAACCTCAAATCCATATCATCAAGAATGCTTAGATTGCAGGATACCCACCTAACAAGGCAAAGCAAAAGCGCTGCTTATGGTCGCGATATTACTTTGCTTGTACAGCAGGAGGGGCAACAATAGAAACTCTTAAAGCATATGTAGAAAGCCAATAACACCTAACACCAGATTAAGCCGCTATCGCGACTGACGCCTTATATCCCCGCCCGATCGAGCGAGGATATAAGGCGAAATTGCTAACCTTATTGGGATCCCTTAAATTTCAATTTAAAGTCCTTCTTGACCCTAAAAAAATTATTCACGAATACGTATAGATAAGGTTCTGTTATCATCATAATCAGATGATAAACCAAGAGAATCATTGCTCCTATAACCAGTACATTCCAAATTTTGTTGATTATCGGTAAGGCAATAAGAAAACTCATAGCCGGGTAGGAGCAGCTTTATTGAAGAGATCCCTCCCCTAAAAATATCAGGGAAGTTCTCATTCGTCCCTGTCAGCAAAGGATATTGAGGTCCATGTAACTGAAGGTCCATGTAAGCGAGGCCTATAACATTATTCAAATCACGCTTTTCAATAACAAAAGAGCGATAAGAGTCATTTCTTAAATCACCAAAATAATTACTATCAGCATAGTAGATATCACATGTGCCCCCTAGGTTAGATTGAAGGCAAGCTTTCACTTGATATTGTTTATCGTGCAACCTAAGAGAAGAACTAGTAATACCTACATCCCCTAGCTCTGAAGCATTGTAAACATGGTTAAGCTGGAGCATTTCAAACAATGGAGGCTGTTGGTCTCGATGAGCAAAGAGTGTCGCTAAAGTTAATTGCGGTTGGTCAATTATCTTAACCCCACGTGTGACGTCATTGTCAGAGGCAGCTACGAGTTTTACCGTACCAGTATAGGGAAATTGACAACTGTCTTCCGTCCTTGTATTACAAAGGAGTACTTTTTTCCCTGGAGGCACAACCAAAGATGAAATTGATCGATAGAATGCCCTGTCGTAAATGTCAGTTGTATCATAGAATGCGTTAGTTCGATCAAGAGTCAACTTTTGGCCTTGAAAGTACTGATCAGTATAGAAAACAACATTTTCTGGGTATAGTTCAAGCGGACCAACCTCAAGATGGACAATAGAATCGTTCATTTCTTCGCCCACAAAATCAAGATCCAGCCCCCATACAGTCAAACAATTTGAATAATCAGTACTTTTACATAAGCGAACGTAACTTTTTGGCCCTACCTTAATCGACGAAATCTCTCCTATAGCATTTATCTCTTCAGCAGAAGACCTTCCGTAATTAAGATGGGTCAAGGATCCTTGAAAATTAATATCCTGATAGGCAAGAACAGGAAAACGTTCTAGCTGGGCATCTGTACTCCGCTTCTTAGTATATTGAGAAACACCATTCCAATTATACTCCTCTGATTCTTTACGCTCATCGTTACCCAACATTCCTTCCCAATATTGCTTGGCGACTTGTTCCGCATTGTTTCGGGCACCTACTTTTATAGTATACTTAGTTGTCTGATCTAACTGCCCCCAATAAGAAGCATTGGGAAACATAAGATATTGCTTATTTGAATTGAACTTAGCAGGATTTCTGATCTCGTTTAAAGCTTCTGCACCATATTCACTAATGAGATAATAATCGACTTCATTACTATGAGGAGATGCTTTCATTCTTGGTTCTATAAAGCCATTTGGAGTAATATCGGCGTCTGATATCCAACCACTATAGCCCTCTGAACCAATATATTTTATAAATTCTATATTTTTTTCTTGTTGTAATGTAGTAATCCTACTGTCACTTAGCGCTGAATCAATTTGATTAATACAGGTTTCTCGCTGTTGCTCCCCAGAAAAACTTTCAACATTTAAAAACCATCCTTCAAAATTCAGTCCGTCAGCCAATTCAATGAGCTTTGTCATCAAACTGACTGTCCCTAAATCTCGACAATCTTGAAAATTTCCTCCATGGGAGAGACTAGGCAAAAAGACGCTGCCATAAATCTTGACTCCTTTCACATGAGCTTCTTCAATCCATTGAGGGTCAGGGGCTAAAATTGTGCCTTCTTGAGAGCTTCCTCCCCAAAAGACCATTCCTTCAAGATAATCCCAATAATCAAATCGAACACGGTCAGGGCTAGTGATAGCGTCAGGAATTCTTTCTAATGTAGCCCTAGGACGGACTAGGGCGGTATAACGATGATTTAGCTTGTTTAAGGCAGTATCTGGATCTAGACGATCTTCTATTCTAGCCCAATGATAAACCCAAGGTTGAATAACCCCATCAACGAGAATACCAGTCTGTCTTTCTTTCGTATTTTTACTCAAGTAATCTTCATCACTCAAGATGTCATTTACAGTTAGATCCTTCAAGGAAGGAGCTGACGAGGTTGCATTATTTGGCTTATTGATAAACCAAGTGTAGGTTTTTTTCCCTTGGGCATAGGTTTGTGAACTAAAAATTAACCCTCCGATAAAAAAGATGAAAACACTCTTTATCCAAGTTCCCCATTGACGTCGTTCTCTTTGCTTTTCCATATAAAGACCTCTCTATAATTTACCCTGTACTCTGACTGAGGTTAGATTTAAGGTGGTTTATGATTTATAGAAAATATAATTACCCCTATTTAGTAGACGCCTTAAAAATAATCTTATATATTAAATTATTCATTATTTATATAAATTGCTCTTCTATCATCTCATGGTAATATTTAGCTATTTTCCCTTTCATCATTCAGATATATCGTCCATCCCGATATCTTGAGATATCGCCGACTCTTCGAGATCTTGTTGAGCGCGCTTTTGATAGTGACCGTCTGATTTGAGATTTTCTGCATCATCATTGACAAGATTTTTGACCGTTTTGCTTTGCGTGGCTTCTTTGATTTGGGCTGTCTCGAGCTTCATCTCTTCTGCAGTGTCAAATTGCTCTGATTGGCGGGTTGAGAGAGCATTACGCTCTTCTTCACTAAGGAAAAGCCCTGGAGCAACACACTCACAGTAAACGGCTTCTTGGTATGCTTTAATCATCGCTGGAGATAGGGTGTGTTCACGTTTGATAAAGGCTGGTGTCACATCTCGCATCTTATCAAAGTGCAACTCTAATTGAGTGATAAAGCTGCTTCCTGGTACGCGAAGGTAACATTGTAAATCATCCATGGCTTGGATTTCACTGCTAGAGACAACAGGGCGGGTGACGGTTTGGTGACCAATCGATACCCCATCACGCAACGCATTTGCACCGTAAGAAATGTTCTCTCTTGAGACGTCCACCTCTTGCTCACCCAAATCTTTGGATGAGATTTGCGCCATCTGCGCTGATGGGGCGCGAAAGTAAAAGCGAGAGTTGAGTAAATCAAAAATAACGTCCGCGGTATTTTTTCCGTAGGTTTTCACGAGCTGCGCATAAGACTGGAGACCAATCACATAACAGCCCCCAAACTTACGCACTTCTGAAATGATGTTATCCAGCTCAGGCAGTTTATGCAGACTAGGCATCTCATCCATAATCACCCAGATACGGCGGTCTTCATCGGCTTTGAGTCCCAAAATAGCGTTAGAGGCAATGGCAAGCCAAGTTGAAATTAAAGGACGCAGTGAAGCGTGTTGCTGCGCGTTACTGGATAAGAATAAAAAGCCTTTTTGTTTATCATCTTGTACCCAAGCGGTGATGGAAAACGGCTTGCGTTTGGGTTGACCTTGACCGTCTTTTTCATCCAGTCCATCTAAAAAGCGCAGACTCTTAATGTAAGTGGCCAAAACGGACTTAATCGAGATGGCGGTCTTTTTGATGTCCTTGGAGACTAGGGAAGCAGACTCTGTGCCTTGCAGGAAGTTACCCAACGCTTCGAGCTCTGAGGTTAAAATTAGGCTGAGCAATCGAGCGGTCGAGCAGGGCTTATTATCTTTACTCATGCGATACGCCGCACTAGAAAAGATAGTCCGTGCGGAATCAACCCAGAACGGATCACCTTCACCATGTTGCGGGATAAGCGCGTTCGCAATGTTTTCAAAATCAGGGGCATCCTTAGCATCACACCAGACATCCCAATTGGCGCAGCGTTCATCGAAGGGGTTGAGTAAGGTATCTTGGCTAGGGTCAAAGAACTTACTGGTAAAGGTGCAGCCTTTATCATAAATAATGGCTTTATCCCCACGTTTACGTATCCAGCGCAGGAGTTTACGAAGCATGACGGATTTACCTGCCCCTGTGGTGCCGTCGATGAGCATATGCTGAACTTCAAACTCACGCTTAAACAAGGCCAGCCCATCCACTTTGAAATCAGAAATCCGTCCGTTGCCTACACCCTGTCTTTTGAGTTTCTTTGCCCGTTTTTTCAAATCATTTGTGAGCACTTTGGGTTCTGCGTATTGAAAGCCTCGAACGTGGAAATCTTCACTTTGCTTTTCGCCTTGTCGTTTAAAGAAACTCATGGCGAGCATCAAAATAGCGAAGGCAATACAGATGGCAATTAAGAAGTTGATTTGTGCTTGGCGAATGACGTCATCATAAAGGCTGATGAGTTGGGTATTTTCCAGTTGGGAGGCGAGCGTGCCAACGTAGCGTTTTCCACTCCAGAACGTCGTGACTTCGCTGTTAAGATTGTGCCCAAAGCTGGCATAGATATGATTGCGCCAGTAGTAGAACACAGACCAAAAGGCGTTATCGGGCGCGCGTAGCCAGGTAAGAACGCCAGTGAGCGCTATCACCGACCAAATGGCGGCGTAGACTAAGGTATTGTTGACTTGAAAGAACATCCGAATGGAGTGAAAAGTAATTTGTCCGCCACGGGTAAAGTGGTTGCCGGACGCGCGTTTAGGTCTAGGCATCGTGGTTCCTTGAGAGTGAAATGCAGTGCTTTTTTAGGTAATTACCTGCGTATGCAGATGAGCTGGCCAACAATTGAACGGTTGTTGGCTAATGGTATTGCGGTGTAGGGCTCTGATATGAAAAAAATTTACGCATGCCGAAGGTAAGTCACGGATGTTCACCTCTCCGACGGGGTGGGGGTCTAGAGCCCCGACATGCTGGCAAAACTTGGGTGGTTTATTTCCTTGCGCTGATAATCCTCACGGTCTCGAATGTGGTCAGCGTTATGCTCGAAACCTTCAAAGCAATCCTGATTACTCTTTTTAAGAAGAAAAGCGAAATTGGTCTCTGTGTAATAGAGATGGTGAGCTTTATGTTGATGATGGGCATCACCGGACAGGGATTGGTCGAGTGTTTTTAGAAACGAATGGCTTTGAGCTTATGATTAAAAATGTCCTCGTTGCTTATTGCGCTGGACAGTTATCCATCGTATTCGTATTTTCCCGCGTCGGCTGATTTCAAGGCGATTTCATGGTAAATTTGTCAGAATGATAAAGTTCCTTAATGACCTTCAACTTCTATGAATGACCAACTAACCCCAATCAACAAAGACCATTTAAAAAAACTTATCCGAGCAGAACTGGAACCGACATGGTTTGATAAACAATCAGTTAGCCCTGATATGTCTTGGGTGACTCCTGCTGTGTTTGAAATATTGTTTACTGAGTTGATAACTCATACGCGCGGTAATCAGTCTAAGGCTGCTAGGGTTTTAGGGATTAACAGAGGTAATTTCACCAAAAAGTTAAATCAGATCACAACTCGTGAATTTGGATAGGATGAGAGCTTATAAGTAGGTATCCGCCTATTGGTACCCTAACGAGGGTGCAGAGATTAACCAACCCCCATGACCTCTCAAGAAATCAATGGCAGTTGCTCTAATTTTCGCTTCAAGGAGCACTGGCGGTAATCTACTCCAATTGCAAAGTAACCATCATTGGGCTCTTTTAGAAGTCAACGAATATACCCGCCTCTTAGTGTCGCGATAAGTTTTATAATTGGCGCTTTTTACTTCAATTTGAAAACAATTATCGGCATTTTTAGGTGATTTCGATCTATTTGGTACCATGAGCATAAACTCAACCGACGAAGGTTTTAGACAGGTTACGCCCCAACTTTGTGGATAACTGCTTTAATTTGTTATAAAAAAATAATGTTAGGTTGGAATTTAACGAAGCAAGCAAAACGGAAGGCCAAATTAACCATGGAAAAGATAATTCACTACGATATTCTCAAGGTTAAAGTTAGAAGCGATAAAGAAAGCACTCGACTGACCAGCCAATGGGATCAGGTTCTACAAATCTGTCGTGACAAACCACTCGGAGAGATCGCGAGAGCAAGATTAGCGTTTAACCTTGTCGATTACATCACAAGTGAAGATCTACCTTTTCGCTTATTCATCACACGCGCACCACAAGCTATGGCCACCATAGGCGAGGAAACACGAGTGTATAAAGAGCATCGAGTTATTAATGGTAAACAAAGCGGAATGATTTACGCCAAAAGCGAACAAATGTTACCAAGAGAAATCCACTATACGAATGAGTTTGTGGCAACCCGCTACGTTGCTGGGACAAAAACACCACTCTCTGCCACCTCCCTCGTTGATTGCCTCAAGGCTGGAGATGTCATAACACCACTCGATGGCATCTTGTTTTTAGGCTGTAAACGAATCGCCAGTGATATAGCACGTCTTAAAAAAATCGAACCCACCATGAACATCGAAATGAAACGTATCGAAGTATCAGACAACTTCACAGGCACAACAAGAAAGATGGCAAGTTACGAATGAATAACGAGGCGTAAACGATTGCCGCATGCTTTAACATGACAGATATAACTGAAACTAATCTTCGGACAATTCCGAGTTATGAATCATAGAACACTCTGACCTTTCGAATTACTTCTAATATTATAATCATTCAGCTAGCCTACATCTGGCTGACCAATTCCTCTCATACACTACATATTGAAGTACTATGATTAAAGATAGTTAAGCATGCGTTGATAGACCTTGAACTAGGCCGCCTATGAGCACTAAGTCCAACGATAATGTGACACTCTCTTTCTTTCGAATATTTCGAATGTTGACTTTTTTCGAATATTTCGGATAATGTCATGGTGAGAAGATTTGTATACCATGACATCAGAAACTAAAAACTAGAGAGAAACACGATGAATACTGCTACAAAATTGCCAAGCGCTGAAGAAATGGCACTGGCTAAGCTTGGTAGCCAAGAGTTGTCAGCCGTTATAGAAATTAATGGTGAAGCTCAAAGGATTAACGTTGTCGATAAGTCTGGTAAGACTCACGAAGTAACTATTCCAGCAAGCGCATTAAATATGATGATCGAGATGCTTACTCAATTAGGTCAAGGCAACTCTGTTAGCATCACACCTATTCATGCGGAACTCACAACGCAAGAAGGTGCTGATATGCTAAACATGTCTCGTCCTACTTTCATTAAGCTTCTTGATTCAGGTGATATTCCGTTTAGCCGTACTGGCAACCGTAGAAAGGTAGCTTATACTGATCTTATGGAGTACAAGAACTGCCTAGAAGAGAACAGACTAGCTGCTCTTGCTGAACTATCTGCATTAGACCAAG
This sequence comes from Vibrio sp. 10N.222.55.C7, assembly GCF_041473335.1. NCBI lineage: Bacteria > Pseudomonadati > Pseudomonadota > Gammaproteobacteria > Vibrionales > Vibrionaceae > Vibrio > Vibrio sp. 10N.222.55.C7. The sequence continues at coordinate 9,423 of NZ_JBFRSC010000022.1, read as the reverse complement.
AAATGGATATGGGATATTAATGGCGTCATATACGGTAATTCTAGACGCATGTGTAATGTACCCAGCTCCACTCCGAAGCTACCTAATGTACTTGGCCAATACTGGCCTGTTTAGAGCGCGATGGACAGAACAGATACATGATGAATGGACTCGAAATCTACTGAAAAATAGGCCAGAGCTAAATGCAGAACAACTGCAAAGAACTCGACAGTTAATGAACGCAAATGTTCCAGACTGCTTGATTGAAGGGTATGAGTCTTTAATTGATGGCCTTACTTTACCCGATGTTGATGATAGACATGTTGTAGCTGCCGCCATTAAAGGTCAGGCTGAGTCTATCATTACGTTCAACCTAAAAGACTTTCCTTCTTGCGAACTCGAGCCTTTAGGTCTAACAGCAATACATCCAGACGAGTTCCTGTGCGATATGTTCGAATTGGACAGTAGCGCATGCGTTAAGGCTGCTCAGCAACAAAGAGCTTCATTAAAAAGGCCACCAATGAGCCAAGATGAGTTCTTAGCTTGCTTACAAAAGCAGAGACTCCCAAGCTTCATCTCACACTTAAAGAGCTTCAAATTGATGCTTTAACTTTGAATTAGTAGATTTTAAACTAGGCCGCTGATTGCGGCCTTTTTGTATACACTCATTCGCGTCTGAAATGTGTTTACTATTTAGCTGTACTCTCCCCGATATTTAAGAGAGCATCATTCGATGTTCTCTTATCTTTTTAACACTTTTGGCATATAAGAAAAAGTACGGTGATTTCAGTAGCGTGATCTGCTACTGAGTAATTACGTTAACGCAGAAAAGGGCACTTTCGAGTTAGAAAGTGCCATAGGTAAAAATTCAGCCTGTGAAGGTTTTGGACAAAACCGGTGTTTCTCCCGTCATTTTCTACTCTTATTTGTGCCGTATACCCTTTGATAATACCGGTTTTTTCAAGTCTGTTGATGCGTTCAGCGACTGCTGTTCGCGACAAGCCGATGTTGCGAGAAAGATTAGCAATCGATTCTCGCCCATTGGAGAGTAGATTCGAAAGAATTTTACGATCTAGTTTGTCTAAGCCTTGTAAACTAATGTTGGACATCATGTGTTCTGCCTTTTCTGAATTATTATTGTATTTGTATTTGTATTTGTATTTTTACTATATGGCTTCGGGTAGAGTGAAGTTATACAGCTCCGCTAACGTAAACGGGTTTTTCTGAGTCAAAGGAGTGATTCGCAAGCTCAGATCTCTGCCTGATACTTTTATATCACTCACGAAGCTACCGTTATGGGTATTTGTTAACGTTGAGTCACCAAATAACCGATAGATAGCCCATTGACCATTCTTGCTCAGTACATGTTGTTTACCTTCGTCTGTTACATCTTGAATTGTTATACTGATATTGAAATCTCCATTTTGAGGAGGCCACTCAAGTTCACGAATTCTGCTGGGACCATGGTAATAGTTGATATTTGAGTCCGCTATTTTTAAGCTTGCTCTGATCGCACTCGAATCCAGATCAAGTACCTTCGCACTAAATGGAAGGTACAAACGGTTTGTACTCTTGTTGATTAGTGTATCTCTGATGACATTGTAATTTCTTAACTGAACAAGTAGTTCTGGTGAGAGAGGCATAATTTCACCTTCTACTTGTTTTGGCGTCCATAGGTTTGTGTCATAAAAAGGAGCGAAATTTTTATCGATAAATGCATCAAGCAAGCCTCCCGATGCGAAAAGCAGCTCAAAGTCTTCGATCGAAATTTCTTCTGTTGCACTTAGATCAAAAGGGTACCTTCCTAAACCTAACTCTTTGAACTTAGAATAGATCTCACTATACCAAAGAGTCTGTATTCCTTTTGATGATTCAGAAATCATCACGGACCAGCTCTGGTTAACTACGTCTAAAAGCCAACTTCTTACTGGCTCAGGAGATTTTTGTGCAATTTGTTTTAAACGAATCAGAGGATCGGCATCCGTACTACTCATCCGGTGTTGTGCTGCAGACAACGCTGCCATTTGAGGGGCCGGTGCGTCTGCTATATCTTTCATATACGTACGAACTCTGCTCAGTGCAGTTATCGTTTCATCCCATGGTGTAGGGGAGTTAGGGGTTTCGTTAATTTGTAATTGATTCAAGATGTGGAAAGCTTGTTCAACTCTTTTCATCAACAAGTAGTCAGGTTGAACAAGTTCTTCAACGAGTTCTGGTGCTGCATTTACGGCACCAGCAAGTTTAGGGTTAACCTGGGCCATTAATGCATTCTGTTGTCCAACCGGGGAAAACTGAGTGTTTGTATAAACTTGTTTTAGAACGGTTGTCATAGGAGAAGAGGGACCAGAGATCAGATCAATGGCGTTAGTAATCTCCCCTATATTGTTATAACGCTTTACTTTTAGTTCGCTTAAAGCATTTCGCCAATAACTGATGTAGTCATCCGTATATTTTTTTCTTACTTGCTTCTTGAATGTCTCTTGTTCTTTGTCTGTTGGGATTACGTGGTTTGACAAACCCAATACCCAGTTGTCGGTGATGACTTGTTGCGACATTAAATCGACGCGAGGGCGGTAAAACGTACTGAAGCCTGTAGATGTGTAAACTTTATCGATTTCTAATCGTTGAGGATCCAAGTTGTCGTTGAAGACATTATTAAAGTCGAAACCGACTGCTCGCTGTAAATTCAAAGTGCCTAAATCAATGTCACCTGCTTGTTGTAACAAGCTGGCGTACACAAGATCTACATTTGAACTAGAGAGTAGAGAACGTCTTGTCGCACGCACCATATTCATGTTGATCGATACAGGTTCAAAATCAGTGCGGAAATATGCGTCCAAATATTTCATCACTGTCGTGATCGTGTCTGGTTGATCACTGAGTTTTTGGAGCGTTGACATCGTTTGCTGACGTAGAAATTTTATCTCGCGTTTTGTAGGATCATTCAACATTAAGTAACCTTTTAGTAAAGGCAGTGCATTATTAACGTTGTCTTGATTTTGTGTTAGTTGCAAACGATAACCTTGCTCAATTACTGGCATTAAGTGGTTTCTAATTTGCATTATGAGGGCGTTATAAGCGATTTTCGTACTTTCATCGAGACGACTTACATTCATATTCACAAGTTCATTATCTAGCGCTTGTGAGCCACTAAGCCATGCTTGATAAGATGGTTGTACAGTTTGGATCGCACTTGAAAGAGAACTTTCAAAAGAATTGCCTTTTGGGTAAGACGATTGTGAATCATCTATACCAATAAGCTGACTAATCACTCTCAGGTTGTCATCTAAAGTCGTTGAAAACAGGTAAGCACCACTACCTAGTAAAATAATGGAAGCTGCAACGGCTAGACGGCTCTGCCTCTGGATCATCCTAAGGTAAGTCTTGTTTTCACCTGCGAAATCAGATTCAGGCAGGATCTGAGAGTCCATTAAGAAACGCGTAAAATAGGGCGTTTCTGTTAACTGAGTATGTTCCGACGCAATGATCGGCAAGTTAAAGTAGTTGCTGCAACTCTTAGCTAATAGGTTGTATTTTCTACCACCTTGGATATTCGATATAAAAAACACTTCACGGATATCAAGAGAATAAGACCCAGTATTGAGTTCTGAAAGTCGTTCTATCACAGAAGCAATTTCAGACTGACACAATTCGAATTGTTTAGGGAATGCTAATATGGCTTGCTTCTCGTTAACTTCATTAGAGTGAGACGACGAATCTAACGCATTGCTCTCCATTACTTTTACTAAATTACGGAAGCTATCATGGTAGTACTCAACAAATACACCTTTAGCTTCCTTTAATGGAATTGATAGAAATTCAACCGAGGTCTTTAAAGAACTAAAGTGTATGTATTCCTTAAATCCTTCTAGCTTGTCGAGCTTAGACATCATTAAATATAAAGGGATCGCTGAAGATGTTTTTTCACTTACTGATTCTAATCGATGGTTAAGCGCGGTTAACGTGTAATCGATTTGTTCGGTTTCAGAGACAATTAGAAATTCAAAATCGATAAAAAACAAGCAACCAGAAAATGGCTTTCTAGGCTTGTGTTTAATGACCTCATCTACAAATGTGTTCCACAGAGCGCTATCGTTACTTGATACTTCTTGAAACAATAGGCGTTGATCCGGTTTGATATACACGGCGGAGTCTGACTCATACCATTCGAAAAAATCATTCTTTGCAGTACGAGTCTGATCCATTGGCTTGATTGCACTGGAGTTAAGTAGAAACTGAGTTCGACCCGCGTATTTATTGCCAATCATTAAATAGATTGGCTTTTTATTGGAACCAGAAAGAAGCGGACGGATGACCATGGCTAATGCTTCTTCTTCTGTTTCCAGCATTAGGGCTTTAGTGTTGTTTTTCTTTTTTAGCCACAACGTTACCTGAAACAACGAATAGAAAATTGTTATAGCACCTAAAGCAATCCATAGGTAAAACTTGTCTGTTATATCTAGCCAAAGGATATAGATTGCAGCGATCGTAGCAGCAAGAAAGAGGAAAATGGCCGTTGATATAACAACAGGGTTCCTCATTAGTTTGTGTTTTAACATAAGCCTATTTCGTTGTTTTGAGTTTGTTGTAATACCGAGTCTTAAGACGGTTTTATGAGTTTTACGGTTTATTTGCTGACAGATCTGATTCTAAGGTTTTTATTTTGTGTAAATAGACGTTCAGTATCCGAAGAGATTTCTGTAGTTCTTTTTGTTGTTGTTCTTTTTCTGCATATTCAATGCGGCCAATCAATGGAAAAAGAGAGTTACTGTACTCATAAGCTCGTGCTGTCTTTTTACTTTCACTTCCTCTAATTACATTCGCAAATACAGTCCTGGCGTTAGAAAAGCGTCGGTGAAGTTGGGCGTAATCTGTGTTTAACTTTTCTTGTTCATTGGTGAACTCTTGGCGTAATCGTAGAATAGAAGACGAGTCCGGATACAGCTTGGTCAAATCAAGCGTCAATCGGTCTAAAATATCGATCTGATACACTTTGATTGGATCGGCAACCCAACCTTTCATTAGTGTGTCTAATTGGTTTACGACATTAGGTCTAACATCTTGAGAAATAGGAGCATATTCATATCTTAATGAATGTGCTATTTCATTAAGTTGTGAGATATCAGATGTGATGATTTGTTTAGTCAGATCTTTTAGTTGGTATTGCTTATAAAAGAAGTGAGAGGACAATGCTAAAGCAAGAAATCCGGCTAACAGGTAGACGACTAAATAATTAGAGGGTGTTTTATCGTCGACTTTCGATGTTGTTGCAGATTGCTTATTTGACACATCAATTTTAATGGTTGATGGTTGAGCCACTGGTGTTGGTTGTTTATTTTCTTCTGGAGCTCGGTACTTTCGTTGATTCTCTGCTTCGCGCAGGTTTGCTTCGGTCTCTTTATGTTCATCAACCCATTGCTTTAAGATTCGACGTACCCCACCTAATGAAGGTGCTTTTATACCGTAATGTAGTCTTAGTTCTTCTTCAATTCTCATACATAAGCGATGGCAAGTTTCGATCAGCAGTACGTCGTCGGGGTTTGTTTTAATCGACTTTATTCGTTTTTCTGTGTGTTCAACCATCCAGTCTATCGCTCCAATCCTTGCGTTTGATTTTGTAACTTCTGGATATGCGGTAAACCAATAAACGACGCATAAGTCCAGAATAGAACTGAGTCCTTCAGCTAAACCTTTTAAGCCATCATTATGTGTTGCTGCGACAGTAAAGTAGCAACTACAACGGAAATCTTTGCTGTTTTTCGAAAGTATCGTTTTTGAAAGAGACTGAACCTTTTTCCAAGAGACTCTCCCTGTCACCTTATTAAGGTTATTAATTTGACGTTTTATCTCTGTAAAATCATCTAATGCGTTTGGGTTAGTTCCGCTAGGCTTTTCTTCGTCAATAGGCCGTCTTGTGAAATCTGAGGAGAACATAATCTTGATATCCAACTGTATATATAACGAAATCGAAATTTAGCGATAACTAATAAATTTAGCCTCGCTTGTTTTTTATTTATATTTTTCAAGGATTCTATAGTCAAACAGAATAATTTGAATGTTAAAAGATTTGAAAAGTTCTTAATTTCAGCACTATGTGACGTTATTCACAAAAAGATCAAAAATTTAACAATTTACGACTAGGCTTTATAAAATTTCAGTGATGAAAGTCACATTTATGGTCTTTTTGGGGAGAAATAATATGAATCTAACTATTCCTACGTGTGGTTCTTTATTGATTAATAACGGTGTTTTTCAAGGTAGTTGTCATCATTTGCTTACTTATTAAGCAGCTTCTCTTTCTGGATTTAGGTGAACGTCACCAACAGGTTCACAGTTTCTGATATCACCAGGCCAGCGTTCAGGGTTTAGCTCTTTTGCAGCGAGTAGTACCTCCGCTCGGCGCTTCAAGATCTCTTTATCTTTTCCATTGTGACGCTCTGAAGGCGTGACATAATTCAGCTTACTGTGCTTGTGCTCCGTGTTGTACCAGCGTACGAAGGCTTCAACCCAACTTCGACTACTGTCGATTGTTTCAAAGCCCTTTGTTGGCCAGCTTGGCATGTACTTTACCGTGCGGAACAATGACTCAACAGACGGGTTATCATCACTGACTCTTGGGCGACTATACGATGAAGTAATACCTAACTCTTCCATTTTTGCTTTGAACGTCAACGACTTCATCGGCGCACCATTATCTGAGTGAAGAACCAGTGCTTGATTGAAGCACTGCTCTCGCATCAACGTTCGTTGCAGAAGTTGTGACGCTAGCTCACCGCATTCATGCTCATACACTTCATAACCAACAATTTTTCGACTGTAGATGTCCTCAATGACATACAGGTAATAGTGTTGGCCTCGAACCTTTGAAGGTAAGTAAGTGATATCCCACGTATAGACTTGGTTTGAGTCCGTCGCTGTGTAACTGGTTGGCTTCGCTTGCTTCTGTCTGCTCCGCTGACGACCTCGCTTGTGAAGTTGCCCCTGCGTACTCAGTACTCGATAGTAGCTCGACTCAGAGGAGATATACTCACCTCTATCAAGCAGTGTCGGGACGATTTGAGTTGGAGGCAAGCTTGCGAACTCAGAGCGGTTACACACCTCGACAATCGCATCACGCTCTTCCTGAGACAGCTTGTTAGCAGGCTCAGGTCTGATGCATATTGGCCTTTTGTCAGCTTGAACTTCTCCTTGCTGATACCAGCGACGATAGGTTCTCAAGTCAATTTGAACTTCATGGCAAGCTAGCTGTAAACGGCATCCGCATTGCTTCGCTTCAAGGATTAGAGTCACTATGGTCTGCCTTTCATCGGTTGAGGTTAGTCGTCCTCTGGCTCTTCCCCGTAAAAGGCTCTCAGCTTTTTTCTTAGTACCAAGAGGGCGGCCGTTTCAGCGAGTGCTTTTTCTTTGAGTCGTAAATCTTTCTTCAAATCTTTGATTTCAAGTTTGTCAGCTTTAGCCTGCTTCTTTGCTTCAGCTTCCTGCTCTTTACTCGACTTAAACCCTTGCATACATTCGCTGCGCCAACTTTGGATTTGTTCAGGGAAAAGACCTTTTTCACGACAATATTGGCTGAGTTCACTTTCGGTCATCGAGTAAGTCTCGGCAACAATGGCGAGTTTAGTTTGAGCAGACCACTGCTCTGATGAAGTGTTGCTATTTGGCACGGCGGCTCCTGAACCTCTGAGTTGCTGGCGCCAATGATACAGGGTCGCAGTGCTAATTCCTTCCTCTTCCGACACTTCTTTCACTGACATCGAATAGGGAGGTAATAGCTTCTTCAAGATAGCTTCTTTTCTTTCTACTGAGATACGAGACACAATTACTCTTTATCGCCCAAACTGGTTAAATTTTAACAGTGACAACTACCCTGCCAGATAGGGAAACCTTGCCAGTGCCTTTTCTAAATTAGAAAACCATCAATAACTACAGGTATGGCAAATTTACTTGTGAAGTGCTAGTGCGGTGAGTAGCATCGCGCTAGCAAAAGTATTGGGTTAGGTGCGCACTAAGTGCCGTTAAATTAAATTAAGGCAAAATCACACACATCTAAAACCTGATCTATACTCATAATGCAGTAAAGATTAGCTTTCATGACACTCTCTAAGAAAAAGCCTCCCGATTGGGAGGTTTTTTTTGCATCTAAATCTGGGTTCGCACTAAGTGTCGTTATGGTAAATGTGTATTCAGCAACGTTAAATACTACTGTGAAACTACCTCCCCCTCTCTACGCGCCATAACGTATTAAGAGCCAACGTAATGGAAAGGAGGAGGCTTCCACGGATACCGAAATAATGAGCTTTTCAAGCTCACGCTATGCTTACCTTGCCATAAATAACAGGGTTTAGCATGAACGCTAATTGATCAAAAAACCATCATACCTCAACGCTAATTTGGGGTACGTTAATAATTATTAACATTAGTGATAGCAGAAGATAAAGTTGTTGTTTTGTACTTCCAATAAGTAATTTTAGTTGCTTGATTTTTTCCAACATTTCCAAAGTAACTTTCCCAAGCATCGCTACTTGTTAGTAACTCAGAAAACATATTACTCAAATCGCTAGTTGTCCAAACCTTTTTATAACCTTTAGTCCCTGTAGGAGCTGGACTTTTCTTATTTACATAATTATCTACTTTGTACTTATCTTCATAAGCCATAAAAATAGTGTATACAACACCTTGAGGCGCTGATTGTTTATACCATGGAACAACTACAAAATGGTGAACAGCTGACCCCATTAAAAAATGCCACACTTCTGTTTCTGAGTTTGCTCCGGAAAAAGCAAGAGCCGTATTTATTTGACTCTGCATATTTCCTTTATTTTCAATAACAGAACCATTGCCAGAATCGTTCTGAACAGAACCGTAAACAGCACGACTAAATTCAACTGGTACAGATGGGCAATTACTCAATTGCATCAGTTTTGAATTATTCTCTATAGCTAAAATTAGATCTTCACCTGTGTTACTCATATTTTGCTCCGTTAAACGTATAAATCGGGAATAAAAACCAGCCAAATATACTGTATATAAAAACAGCATTCAACCAGGGGCAAGGCCGCTATTTAGTTTATAAAATGGCGCTCCTTATCCTTATAGTAAAGAACACTTAATATCCCTGTGATCATCCTCATCGGGCGAGGTTTTACTGCGAAATTGCTAATTCTTATTGACGCAAGTTTTAGATTGCGGAGGACGGCTTTAAAATTGTTGCAACACAACCTCACAAAAATCGGTGTTTATTATTACTATTTGGTAAATGTGCGAGTTTGCTATCAGAAACAGCCCTCAGACCACCTCAAACGCTCTTAGCGAAGATTTTAGACACTTGATCAAGGCGGTATGCTTCCATAACGCCTTGTAAGTTTGTGACGCTTTAAGATCGGTTTGTAGAGCAAAAGTCATCGAGTTGCTTTGAACTAAGAACGGCGTTGTTGATCAAATCAG
>NZ_JBFRSC010000021.1:403108-442165 GCF_041473335.1 Vibrio sp. 10N.222.55.C7 | reverse complement strand
CGGAAAGCCGCGATGAACCTGAAAAAAGCCAACAGCTGATGCTGTTGGCTTAGTAGAAATACTGTCAACGTATTTTAGGACGAGACAGGTCCAATGTACACGCCTAGAACCTAAACACCGATTATCTAAAATCACCTTCACTTCTAATAAGTCACCTCGCGAATTTCTATTGAGGCTTCTAGAATGTTATCGAACGTCAAAATCAGTTTCTGTTGGTAACTAAAACCACATCTGTTAATTCAATAACTTCCGCTGTTAACAAGCCGTATTCTCAACTAGTAAACTGCCCTTAGAATCCAGACATTAGATATCAGTATTAATGCGGTGGTTGGTTTAATCATACCCAAGACAACCTAAGCCTATCGTTCTCAGTAACAACAGCTTGAACCAAGGCTTACAAATGCAGTCACATAGGGCGAATAAGAGCGCTGTTGAAGACTGAGCGAAGAGTTTCGATACATAATATAGAATTGACAACAAGGCTAACCACCAGCTCTTGAGTCGAACTATCGAAGGGCCTGCTATTTACCTTACCCAAACAACAGACACAAAAAAGCCTCCAAACCCTAAGGCTGGAGGCTATTGCGATAACTTAAATATTAAGTGCTATTCGGTTCGATTACTTTTGGTATTGATCGTGCGATACGTCTAGCTGGTAGAAAGTCGCTTGTGAGTAATCGTCTAGGTCGCCGCTGATGTTTTGGTTGTAAACACCGGCTTTGAAGTACATGTACTTGCCGCCTACGTCGTAACCGCTGTTGCTCATATCAACCACTTGTACAACGTCATCTTTGCCTTCACGCATTAGTGTTACTGTCATTGTATTACCTTTAACGTCAATACGGTAGCTGAACACTTCGCCAAGCGCGATACCATCGTCACCCACTTCAGCCGTCATGTCGCCCACTAGAGGGTAGAAGTCCTCTTTAATTGCGTCTTGGCTTTCATGTGCGAAGTAAACCGCACCCGTTGCTTGGTTTGGCAGTTTACGGTAGTACAAACGAATTGGTTCATCGTTTTGATCGTGAATCTGACCAATGATAAAGCGGCCTACTTCGTTCGCATTACCTGTCGTTGTTGCGTGATCGATTTTCAACGTTGCTTCTAGAACGCCGTCAATACCAGCAGCAGCTTCTAGGTCAGATTCAGGTGCGCTTGAGAATACCCAGTTGTTCTTGTTAACACCTTTAGTGCTAATAGACTGGTCACCACGACGCATCATTTCACGAAGCTCTGTACGCGCATACTTAGTATTTTTAGAGGTACGAACACCTTTCACGTAAGACTTGAAGACTAGACCACCGTCGTCAGCTGTGTAGAAGATCTCTGGGTGTTGGTAACCGTTTGCGAGGTTCCACTCAGAAACGTCATCAGGCTTACCGTTTTTGTCATGGTCGAATGGTTGAGATAGGTACCAATGCGTCATGTCAAAGTTTTCACTTGGCGCGTTACCTGCAACTGGTGTCGCTGGCAGGCCTGTCGGAATTGGTAATGCACTGCGCGTATCACATTCAACTGTAGTATCACAAGGGTAAACCGCTGCTACACCGAAGTTACCAGAACGAAGATCTTTGCGCGCATCTTTGCGTGCTTTTTCCGCCGCTTTCATTTCAGCGATCATTGCCGCTTCTGCAGCGACCACGTCTGAAGTAATGATATGGCTAGCAGGACAAGCGTTAATGTTACAGTTAACCGCAGCTAACCCGGTCACACTGTTCCAACCGTTTTTGGTGTTACCGTGACCAACGTATCTTACGTAGCGCGCTTGCACTGCTGGCTCGAATTGGAAACGCTCTAGGCCAATCGCTTTACCTGAGCTCAGTTGATTTTCAAGTACGGTTGTCCAGCTTTCGCCATCGACACTCACTTGAATATCAAATTTAGATTGGCGCTCGTTACCTTTGCTGAAAGATGCTTGAACCGCATCAAATTCTTGCACTGAACCATAGTCTAGCGTTGCCCACTCACCGTCACCCGCAGATGACCAACGTGTTGTTAGGTCTTGGTCAACGAGACGATCAGGGCCATTACCATCATGGCTACTAGCGGTAACAGCAACTGGCGTTAGAAGCGCTTCACCAGTTTCTTTGTTATTTGGAAAATCAGCAGTAGGCGTGCTCGTGCTCGCACAACCAACCGCAAGTAGAATAGAAGAAGCGAGTAAGGTTTTTAGAGTGATTTGTTTCATATTTAATCCATTATTATATTACAAAGGCAGCGTTTGTAAGTGAAAACAAAATTGGCAAACACGAGCTATAAGGCGTTTCTTCTCTCAGTATTTGCGACAACACAAAAATATTACGTAATCTTATAATACAAATAAAATACTTCGTTGAATAAATGAGACTGGGAACACTTTCCGCATTTTCCATACTTTAACTGGATCACACTTCCTATTGATAAAAGACAATATATAAAAATTTAGAATGCGAAATGGGCTATCAAGGGCGAAAAAAACGAGCGGTAATAGTGAGAATCTACATCACTCGAGCGGGGCATTTGTCGTTCAGAACACATCATTCAAAAGTGTCGCAGCAGTTAAAAAAAAGACCACATTGTTAGGAATCAATATGGTCTTTAAAGCAGTCATTGTTGTTACTCAAACGTCAGCTAACTCAATAATGTTCAGCTCTAAGAGAACTAAAGCTCACATCAAACACCTCGCCGATATAGTCGCTGTCCGGCTTAAACTGTGGATAGATGCCCGCTTTGAAATAGAAAGCGATGTCTGTCGATGTCCAATCTGATGTTAACGAAACCGTGTCCCCATCATTATCTGTGTAATCTTGTCCCCAAGGTATTAAATGAGAAACGGTGTTGGTTCCATCTAAATCATGAGTCGCCAAGTAGATACCGTCTTGATTGGCACGAATCGTATATCGCCACTCTTCACTTGCCGAATAAGTACCTAACTCGACACTGAACGGGTCACAATGATTACAGTCTTGGTTGTTGCGCTCAAAATCAGAGTTCAGTATCACTCTTACTGGCTTACTCTCTCCTTCCCATAATAGTTTCACCAATGCTTGATTGATCTTCCAACCATGGATTTGTCCAAGTACCACTTTTGGATCTTGATTGTTGATATTCGGGTAATCTTCCACTCGCAAGGTAGCGGTGAGCTGATGGTTAGTTTTATTGGTTCGTGTGTCGTTCAAATACCAACTTGTGTCTTCATCGCTGGTGCTGCAATCCGGCTGAGCACTGCTTTGATACAATTCCCTGAGCTCAGAACGAATATAGTTAGAGTTTTGTGTACTAGTGCCATAACCCATATCTGCTCTAAAGTGCATTCTCCCTTCATCGGTATTGAAATAAGAAAGACCAATATCGCTGTCGTAGACATCACTGTCGTTGGCGAGCAGGTCTTTGCTCGATTCACAGCGCTCAGGTTCTAGTTCAGCAGCACTGTCACCGCCACTTCCATACCAAGTGTCTTTGCTCGCAGGAATCGTCAACCTCCAATCGCTAATATCCCAATCGTTTGAGCCGTTGACCTGTGTGGTGGTGTATCGTAGTGCCTGAAAGTGAGCCGTGGCTTCACCATTTTCAAATTGATTATAGATACCCGCTTTAAAGTAACTCAGTAGGTGCTGCCAGTAGGTGATGTCTTCGTCGACTTTAACTTCATCGTTCACTTTGACCGAAAGGGTGTTTTCATAAACAGAAAGATCAAACTTGGTGAAGCTATCGAGATCCGCCTCTCCCAAATCGTAGCGATTATATGAAGTGGCATAACAATCTGAAGAGTCAGCGGCACTGCTACAGTCAATAGCATTATTTTTCATGACTGCCCAGTAGTGTCCTGTAAGGCCATCTCGTTCTTGCTCCCAAACCACCCGCAATAGTGGATGAGGGATATAACCAGTACCACTCTCGTCCGTGCCTTTGTTGTGGATCTGTAGCACGGTCACTTCATCGTGATCAGCGGGAGAACTCGCCATGGCATGCTCAATATCAGGTAGGCTTATTTCCGCATGTAGACTGCGTCTAACGCCCGCTTCATTGATATCGAAGTTTTCTCCCTCACGAACTTCAGAGCGCATCTTGTAGTTCGCCATTTTGAAGATCAGATTCTCCGTCTCTTCGTCAGCATAAAAATAATCACTAACATAACCATCGAAGTTACCATCTTTGACTTCAGAGGTTTTATTGCCCTCTTCTCCATTAGGATCAGAGACCTGAAGATCTGAGCTGGAAAGAATGTTTTGATATTTGGCAATATCATAGGGAGCAATAACACCATAAGACGTTCCTGGGTTATTGCTATCAGAAGGATCACTACCGTCACTTGAGTCACTGGAACTGCTTCCACCGCAGCCATACGTAAGCGAAGCGAGTACTACGATGAAGATTGGCTTATTCACATTTATCTCACTTATCCATAAGAGTAGAGTGATAATGTATATTTGTACTATTTTATGTCAATTATCTATTTATCAGAATGTGAGATGCGGCAGATGAAGTGAAATGAACGGATATTGCGTAGAGTTAGAATCAAGAACAACGCAGAAAGGCCACTCTAAACTCGATGGTTATTGAGTGGCTTTCAAACCAAAAACCAAAATTAGGGCATTGATTTTATAACGTATTAGAAAACAATTTAAACTTTAAAGCTGCTCATCAACTCACTAACGCTACCGTTAAGTGTTTTGATTTCTGCTGATTCAGTCAACTGATCTTGGCTTAACTTATTAAGCTCCTCAACAAAGCTTTCAATCTTATGCATGTTCTTAGCGATGCTTTGAATTAAAGCGTTTTGCTCAACAGACGAACCCGAAATGTCATTGTTAAAACGACTCACCGTTTCCATCTGTTCTGTTAGCTTCGCCAACATATTTACCGCTTGAACCACTTGAGCACGCGTCATTTCACAGTTGCTTTTGGTCAACTCAATCGATTTAACCAAACCATCTGATTTAGACTGCAAGCCAGACAGCGCTTCATCAATTTCAGAGGTACTGATTTGAGTTCGGTTGGCTAACGCACGGACTTCATCAGCAACTACCGCGAAACCTCGACCATGCTCACCCGCTCTCGCAGCTTCAATTGACGCATTCAATGCCAACAAATTAGTTTGTTCCGCAATTCCGCCAATCACAGACACGATAGATTGGATGCTCTGCGTTTCATTGGCCATTGAGCGAATATCATCAGAAGTGGTGCAGACTTGCTTCTCAAGATCACTGATATAGTTTTCCGTCACGGTGTTAATCTGTTTCGTCTCATCACTGAACACAGCCGCTTCTCTTGCTGCTTGTGCCGCCGACTGGGAACTCTTCTCGACTTCGTTTGATGCTTCAGACAAGCCGTTAATCGCAGAGACCACTTGAACCGTTTCATCAGTGTGAACTTTCAGTACATCGCTGGTTTCTTTACAACCTTCACGAATACTCAGTACCTTAGTATCGAGATCCGAGTTCTTAAATTTGACTTCCTTAACCATCTCTTGCAGGCCAATGATGAACAAGTTGATGTCTTTGGCGATATGCCCTAAGTCATCATTCCCCTTCTCAGCAAGCCTTTGAGTCAGGTCTCCGTTACCTTGAGATAGATCGTGGACGATTTTGCGCAGTGACACGATTGGGCGGTAGAAGCGATTCAGCAGTAAAATCATCAATATCACCGAGCCAAGCACACAAGCCACAATAAGAATGCGCGCACTCAACATCACGCCATTCAACTGATTGAGCGCGAGTTCAGGGTCAATACTAGAGATCATGTACCACTCTTTCTGGCTGCCAATATCCACTTTCTTGGCCATCAAAATTCTCTGGTTGCCATCAATCACACCCTCAATAAATTGATCAGGCTGTTCAATGGCACTGTTGAGTTTCATTTGAGTATCTGCAGAAGATATATTGGTTTGCGGAAGTACGTTTTCGATTGTTGAAGCGACCACCATCCTCTTCTCGTCGATGATAATGCCTTTGGCTTCGTAGATTCTGTCCAGCTGTTCAAGCTGAGTTTCCAAATCATCAAAACGTATGTCGGCCATGATGACACGATCTTGGTATGAGTAGGTCACGCCGATCATAGGTACTTGAGTACTCTTAGTGAAAAACAGGTCACTAAAAGATAAGCCTGATTTCAATTTCGCTTGTTGATACCAAGGTCGAGTGGTTGGATTGTACTTTTCTTTTATCCCAACACCGTTAGGGAAAGACTCTGAAGGGCGAGAAGTATAAGAACGGCCGTCGTCAAAACCCACCACAATCTTGTCAATGCCACCCAGCTTAGCAGCATAATGCATGAGTGCTTCATTCGGCACTTGGTATGGGGATTTCATGAACTCTTGTGCAACAGAGTTAACGGTATCGATGGTGCGCTGAACGGTACTTTCTATTTGATTGATTTCTATCGTAAGCGAGTGATCAATCTCGTTATAAATCGTTTGGTTTACCTGTTCAGTGGCCAAGTTAAGCGTAAACCAGTTCGTAAATGCCAAAGCACTAGAACTGACGATCGCTACCATTAAAATCAATTTTCCTTTAAACCCTAGAGACAATTTTGAATTCATAAAACTCATCATCCATATCAACCTATGTCTATTATTTTTATCCGAATGAAATGGTTATTTTTCGCATTTTCGAAGATACGGGAAGTGAAACCTGTTCATGCCGATCCATCGTCACAACCATCAACTTAATTAATATTGTATGTTTAATTGACCAGCCATTCTGTGAGCGATCTTGATATATTAAAACTGGCTAAAATCGCCCTGTGACATAGGTATCATTTATGAGTTTGGATTTAGTTCCAAGTTAAACATTGACGCATAACGCATTCAAATAGATCGTTTTTGGAAAATTAGCTCATCATTTTTCCGATAACACCTTTTCGACAGCTCTTCTTCTTCACCTCGTCCAGTCGAGTAAAAAAATGAGTCTTAACTCACACTTCTACCAACTAACCATTCACTAAAGGCATTCAATCTTAAAATTCATTTGTAATACAATAAGCCTTAAGTTATGGTGTATTTGAATCATAACTTAAGTTCTTTTTGGATGCTTTTGTTCAATTCAAAGTGATAATTGAAGCAGCCGCTTTAAGGTCATTGAACGCGTTTAACGTAGAAACTGTCGGGGGATCTCGTTATTCGTTTTTTCACTTGCTATTGATCATTTGTTTTTCCAGACGGCTCGTCCGAACATGCCCATACAGTCACCAGCTGTGTGGGCTTTTTTTTACTTTCTTTTCAGACCCGATACACGAGCGGTGTTAAGTCATCACCAACAATCCTGTAAGTGCACTGGTTTTAAGTTTACGTAGAAAAGTAAGTGAACGAGTGGGTGCTAGAAGGCTTTGAATTTACAAATAGATATAGAAAAAATAGGAATTGAAGCAGTAAAATAGTCAAACAGAGTTTTGGGTAGGTGTAGCTGAGGAAATTGAAGTAGAAGTAGAAGTAGAAGTAGAAGATTTTAACGAGGGAACAAAGGGTTGGGTATGGCAGATAAAAACGAACCTCGCTGAGGTATCGCCGCCTAAAAAGACAGGCAATACCCTAGCGAGGTCGTACGTCGATTACTTCTCTAGTTTAGCGAAGTAGTCGAAGATTACTGGTACGTCGTTGTTACCCATGCCTGCATCAACAGCAGCTTGTAGGCTTGTTGCAGTACCTTGAGCGATTAGAGACTCAGTACCTAGCTCTTCACAAAGAGCAAGGAAGTAACCAAGGTCTTTGTTTGCGTTAGCAACAGAGAAACCTAGCTTCTCTTCGCCGTCTACTGCGTAGAACTTACAGAATTGCATGAACGGAGAGTTAGATGGACCTGCAGACATGATGTCAAACAGTTGTTGGCCATCAACACCAGCGCGTTGAGCAACAGCGAAAGCTTGAGACATAGTCGCAACAGTAGTCATACCCATGAAGTTGTTTACAAGCTTAGTCACGTGACCAGAACCTAGAGCGCCTAGGTGGAATACGTTTTCGCCTTGCTCTTCAAGAACAGGTTTAACTTTGTTGAAAGTTTCCATGTCGCCAGCAGCCATGATGTTCAGAAGACCATCTTTAGCGTGTGCAGGAGTACGGCCTAGAGGTGCGTCGATCATGCCCGCGCCTTTTTCAGCAAGAGCTGCGCCGATTTGCTTAGTAGAAGCAGGGATAGAAGTACCGAAGTCTACTAGTACTGCGCCTTCTTTGATGCCTGCTAGAACGCCATCTTCGCCGTAAACGATTTTTTCAACAACAGCAGAAGTTGTAAGACAAAACTGAACGATATCACTTGCAGCAGCTAGTTCTTTAGCAGAAGTGAATGCAGTTGCGTTGCCGCGATCTGTAACGCGAGCAACAGCTTCAGCGCTTAGATCCATTACGTTTACGTGGTAGCCGCGCTTTTGCAGGTTTTCAACCATGTTGCCGCCCATAAGACCTAGGCCAATGAAACCGATTACAGGTTTAGTCATGTTTAAACTCCAAATATAGTATTGTATGATTATATGCTCATTATAATAACTACGTCTTTCTCGTTACGCAATAGTTTTAGGGCATTGATTTAATGGTTAGACGTAAGTTGTGACGGGGGTTCACTTTACGAGAAAATATGGGTCACGCTTTGTACTTACAGGAACTATTTGCCACTTTAAAAACCGTCTATTGATGAAATAACATACGTTAAATGTCATACGATTAGTAAGCACAAGCTACGCCTTTACCTATGTATAGTTCACGACTCCCCTACTCAGCCAGTGGTTAGACTGTTCACGCAGAAGTAAGTCATATCAGTTTTTACGAAAAAGGGGTTGGCGCCCTATTCTTTTAACAGAGCGATAAATGTAGGTCTCGTATACTACTCCTGCACCTTTCATTAAGCATAGTGGCTAAGTACATACCCAGTCTTTGTGTGTATCAACTTCCAGGTTTAGCCCTCGATCTACTGACTTGGCATCGAGAAGCGATTGATTTCTCGGCCAATGAGTTTCGTTTCAACCTGATGGGGTTCCCAACTTTGCCAACTAATACAATTTAACTGAGTATCCAACTTGCTAGCTAACAAAACAAAAAAACTCCGAGCTTTCACTCGGAGTTTTTAATATCTAGCTTCTGTTACTTCAGCGAATTACAGTTCGATTGAAACCGTTTCACCGTCAACATTTAGCATTAGCGTGTTGCCTTCAAGCTTGTGAGACACTTCTACTTGCTCGCCTTCGTTCTTATTAGGAACAAGAAGCGTCAGGATGTTGTGCTCTTTCGATGGCTTGAATTCCACTTCAACGTGACGGTGGATTTCAAGATCTTTGAACTCGTATGGGTCAACTTCGCCAAAACCTTCAACGTTCTTAACTGACGTGATGTTATCAGCAGACTCGTTGATGAAGTTTACGTCTAGGTGCGCAACTTCGCCACAGATAGTGAAAGACTTGTCTGCCACTTCGTTTGCGAAAGTTGTGTGCATTAGCCAAGTCATGTCTTTCTCTTCAGAAAGCGTTGCCTTGTCTTGCATTACGAATACTTTACCTTGAACAAACCAGACCTTACGCTTGTAAGATTCAATTTCAGGAACGAAGTACTTGTAAGACGCTGTTGCATCACCTTCAACCATCTTCACATCAGATTCAGTGTCGAAGTCAGAGATAGTACCGCCCGCTTCGATACAGAAGCGATCTTGGTGGTTTTCGTAGCCCGTGTTCTTGTTCTCGCCGTACTGACCTTTACCGCCAAATAGTGGAAGGTTCTTAGAGAACGTTTGACGACGCCATTTCGTGTGCATATCAACACCGAAACCACCGTAGTAGCCAGTGATTGACGCTAACGTTTCACCGAATGCATGCAAGGTGAATGCGTTTTGGTCACCGTGAGAGTGACTGATTGAGCCAAACGGAGAACATTTGAATACCATGTGAATATGGTTATCACGCTCAGTCATCTTGTTGTGGAATGCAGCCCAACCCGTAATTGGGAACACTTTCAACAATGGATCATTCGATGGTGCTTTCTCTTCAGGTGCATCCCAAAGGAAGTTAAAGCGAAGATCGTCGTAGCCGAAGTCCCACCAACCGAAGTTGTAGAACTTGGTGTGTGCTTCAGTATCACGGCCTTTCAGTTGGTTGTAGTACCAAACATACTCAGGCTTCTGGTTAACACCTGCGTAATGCTTGATGTTGTAAGCCAGTTTTAGACCCGGGAAATCACCGATTGAAGACTGGTCACAGAAGCTCGCGCGCTTAGAGTGAACAGGCATGCAGTAAAGCGGGAAATCACCTGTGTTTTCATAGAATGTTTTGTTGAACATGTCTACGCCACAGTATGCTTTCAATAGATCGAATGCTTCACCTAGGAACGCAGTTTGAGTGTTCCAGTAGTCAGGACCTTCAGCCCAACCGCCGTCTACACCGCCCCATGGTGGGTAATGTACTGCGTAATATTCTAGAGCGTATGCAATGTACTCGCCTGCTTTCGGGTGATCGTGGTAAAGCGCGATACACGTTGGAATGATAGCAGAAGAGATAGAACGAACACCGTGGCTGTTCAGTGGGTTGTTCAATAGATCAACCGTCACTTTCAGGTGGTGCATAATTTCGTCTAGACGCTCAATCAAAGCATCTTGAACTTGCTGACGTTCTTCATCTGTGAAGTAGCCGTGTAGCCAGTCGTAACCCCAAGCCATAGCCGCGATAACACGGAAAGCCGCTTCATCGTTATAGCCACGAGAAGTCACGCCTTCTGGATCGTACGTAGACAGTTTTAGAGTCCAAGCTTTGGCTTTAGCAATTAGCGCTTCGTCTTCTTTCACAACACCAGCAATTGCTAGGTTACGTGTCGCGTTCAATGCCATTTGGCAATCAACGTACATTTGACGCCAGTAAGGACGCCATAGAGAAGCTTTGCCTACCGTCTCAGCGGGGTACGCTTGAGGCTCTTCGAAAGGAGCAGTCTCAAGGAACTTAACTGTCGAGTTGTTGTAGAAGTCATCAAACATGCAGTGAGCTTCATCAGCTTTCACTTTCGCTTTGAATTCTTCTAACTGATCTGCTTGAACAAGAAGACGTGGACGTGCTTCGCTCAAGTTGTCTAGGAATGATAGGTCGAAGTCACGTTTCTGTACTTCGATAGGGAGTAGGTCTACAAGATTACCTGCTGAAGTATCATTCTCCAGCTTCATCTTCCTGATTGCATCAAGAGATTTTTGGTCGCTCATTCTAACTCACTTATTTTTCAAGTTGATTGAAAGGAATTAGCAATAATATACGTCTTATTGTAGGACAATTGAATCTATTTCGGTTCGATTGAACCATTTTGTACAGTTTTCGTGATTTAGGTCAGATATCTTCCACCTGACGGTTTTTCCGTTTCGCAGAGCAAAAAAAATGCGACGCCCTTTCGAGTCGTCGCATTCTATTATAATCGTTTTCTATGTATTAGCTTTCGGTTACTGCTTTCGCTTGCTTGCCGCCGTCATCGACCGCTTTAACCAGAAGCACACCAACACCACCAACAATCACACCACAAAGGATGAAGACTAGGCGCCCCCACATTGGGTTAGTAAGTAGAGCCATTAGCATGATACCGACACCCGCTACCGCAATCAGTTTACCAAGCATTTCACGCTGTTTGTTATCCAGTACTTTCTGTTCTGCTGACTCCGCAACTAATGGAGTAGACAGGTTACCGAAGAACTTATCAACGTCTGCTTGACGCTTCTCAGTTAATGGCTTGTAGAACAGAGTTGATAGGATGAAGAAACCACCAGTCAGCGTAATGTGAGCAATCAGACCGATAGCAACCTTAACATCTGACCATTCACGGCTTGTTAGCTCTTCTAGACCGAAGATTGAAGACACCATTTCAGCGTTAACAACGAAACCTACGTAGTAAGAAACAAAACCACCAACCACTAGCGTACCCCAACCAGCCCAGTCCGGAGTCTTCTTAATAAAGAAGCCAAGGAATGCAGGAATTGTCATTGGGAAGCCGATAAGTGCGCCTACATACATCATGGTATCGAACAGGCTCAAACCTTTAAGCGAGTTGATGAACTGTGCAATAAGGATGATAGCAATACCAAACACGGCAGAAGTAATCTTAGAAACCGTTACTAGCTCTTTTTCGCTAGCCGCACCTTTACGAACGATTGGTTCATAGAAGTTCTTAACAAAGATACCCGAGTTACGGTTTAGACCAGAATCCATTGAAGACATTGTCGCTGCAAACATCGCCGCAACTAGAAGGCCAACCATACCTGCTGGCATGTACTCTTGTACGAAGTATAGGTAGGCAAAGTCACCCGCTTTCTTACCTGCATCTGGGTAAGCTGCTGCTAGGTCGACACCTTGACCTGCAATGTACCAAGAAGGCATGAACCAGATAAATACACCACAAAGCATTAGCACACACGCTAGTAGCGCCGCTTTCTTCGCGTTCTTTGAGTCTTTAGCCGCTAGGTAACGGTAAGAGTTAAGCATGTTGTTAGTAATAGAGAACTGCTTCACGAAGATGAAGAATGCCCAAATGCTGAAGATGCTTAAGTAGTTAATGTTGTTACCAGAAAGGAAAGAACCGCCTTCCGCTACAGGGAAGTTATTCACGATTTCACCAACACCGCCACCTTGAACAACAGCAACAACAGCACATGTCACGGTTACTGCCATGATGATAACCATCTGCATAAAGTCAGATGCAATTACCGCCCATGAGCCACCCGTTACAGACATTGCCAATACAACCAAACCGGTAATCCAGATAGTTGCTGTCATGTCGAAACCGAAGATACCAGAAGCGATGATTGCTAGTGCGTTTAACCATACACCGGCAGAAACAACACTGTTTGGCATTGAAGACCAAGTGAACACTTGTTCGTTAGTCGCACCGAAACGCATACGAATTGCTTCGATTACCGTTACTACACGTAGTTGACGGAACTTTGGAGCAAAATATGCGAAGTTCATGAAGTAACCAAATGCGTTAGCGACGAAGATGACCGCTACTGCAAAACCATCGTTATACGCTTTACCTGCCGCACCGGTGAATGTCCATGCACTAAACTGGGTCATAAAGGCGGTTGCACCAACCATCCACCACAACATGTTACCGCCCCCGCGGAAGTAGTCACTGGTGGTACTTGTAAATGTTCTAAACATCCAACCTATCGCAATCAAGAATAGGAAATAAATGCCGACAATAATCGTGTTGAGTTCCATCGTGTATCCTTTGTCCGTTGTATTTTGTTACGAGGACTATAGGAAATCTCAAACTTTATTTGTAGTACAATAATCCAAATAAGTGATGGCGATCTTATTTTGATTGATTAAGTTAATTATATATATGACATAGGATGGAATATGACCAATCCATTAAGGAAATTACTGGTGCTTGAGGTAAAAACTCAAAAAACCAAGGCCAAAGAACATCACACCCATTAAAATCAAAGACTTATAAAAAAGTGAGACTTTGCACACTTATTAACAAATACAACCAAACACATATAAATATAAAATTCTCAAAAAAAGTAAAAGCCAAATCTGAACTAAATCACCTTCATTTATCACACAATAAACCAGTGTTTTTTATCTATTGAGAGTGGACAATTTCATTAGAATTCAACTTAAATTAATCCATATTGAAGCGGCATATCCTGTTCAAACGATGGCGGATTAAAAATATACAAAAATGAAAAATCATGGATGACGCATAATTATTTGGGGGGAGCTCGAGTGTCTAAAAACGAATATCGAGCGTAATATTATTTTTATTTTGATGGTAAAGAGAACGACCGCTAGGCGTATACAAGAAGGTACTGACTTAAGAAGGAGTTAAGCGAGGATGAACCAAAACAGTGCCACACATGGTGCAACACGCTTTCTAAAAACAAAAAAGGCATGCACTTGGCATACCTTTTTGACTGGTTCAAATGAAGTTGAAAACCGTGTTTAGCTTGCAGTGGCTAAACGGTGGTTAGCATCTTGCAAGTGAGCAGCTGACATTGTACGAGCTTTTTCACTGTCGCCAGCCATAATCGCTTCATAGATTCTACGGTGTTCATTGATACATGTGCTGCCCTCTTCAGAAGAGTGCACGATGAAGTTAACGAACATTGTAGTCAGAATATTGCCAAATGGCAGGTAGAAATCGTTACCTGTCGCATTAAAGATCAAGCTGTGGAAACGAGTATCGATGTCTGTCCAACGTTCTTGGTCAAACACTTCTGCGTCATCCACTTCAACCATCTTCTGGAATATCTCTGAAAGCTCGATACGTTGCTCAGCAGTCGCAAATTTTGCAGCTAATGCACACGCTTCAGGTTCAATCGCACGGCGAAGGCCTAAAAACTGAGAACAGAATTGGTCTATGTCGGTTAGACCATCCATCCATTCAATCAGTTGAGGATCAAGAAAGTTCCAGTATGCGCGATCTACTACACGAGTACCGATTTTCGGGCGGGACTCTAACAGACCTTTAGAAGTCAGTAGTTTAACTGCTTCACGAAGTGCCGTACGGCTGATACCAAACTGTTCACACAGCGCCATTTCACCAGGAATAATAGAACCTTGTGGCAGTTCACCAGACAAGATTCCACGAGCGATTTCACGCGCTACTTGCACGTGCAGGCTGCGCTTCGAGCCCGAGATTGAATTAAAAGTGCTAACCATAAGTTCACTTATTTTATATGTTATGTTTATGTATTATTTAAGGATCACTATAACAGGATTTCAACCTAGCGCCAATTGAGTAAAATAGCAACGAGTCGTGATCTATTAATTTACTCAATGAATCAAACACTTATAAAGCATCCAATTCCGCACAGCTAGAAACATTATGTTACACCATTCATAAATCCGTCATCAAAACGCACCGGTTCTGTCATCCTCGATTTCTATACTCCCTTCCCAAGACATCACTCAATTGGACTGAAATAATGAAACCGACAAAAACAAATCTCACGCTTAAGAGCGCTATTACTGCTGCGCTGATTTTTTCTGGTTCTGCATTAGCAATGGATACACGATACGAAGATCGCTCTGGCAACTTGGTTGCTGATGTTCCTCAAGATGAATCACAATGGGTTGACCCAAACACGCTAATTTTTGCTTATACGCCAGTTGAAGATCCTGCAGTATACGCTGATGTGTGGAGCGAGTTTTTGAGCCACCTTGAAAAAACAACGGAAAAGACGGTTCGTTTCTTCCCTGTTCAAAATAACGCTGCTCAAATTGAAGCAATGCGTTCAGGTCGCCTACATATCGCAGGTTTCAACACAGGTTCTACACCACTGGCGGTTAACTGTGCAGGCTTTGCCCCATTCACAATGATGGCTGCAGAAGATGGCTCTTTCGGTTACGAAATGGAAATCATCACTTACCCTGGTTCTGGCATTGAGAAAGTGGAAGACCTAAAAGATAAGAACCTAGCGTTCACATCACAAACGTCTAACTCTGGCTTCAAAGCACCTTCTGCGATTTTGGACGCTGAATACCAACTTCAACCTGACCGAGATTTCAAACCAGCATTCTCTGGCGCACACGACAACTCTATTTTGGGTGTGGCGCACAAAGATTACGATGCTGCAGCAGTTGCTAACTCAGTATTGAACCGCATGCTTTCACGCGATGTTGTGAAAGAAGACCAAATCAAGAGCATCTACAAATCTCAAACCTTCCCGACTACCGCTTACGGCACAGCGCACAACCTGACGCCAGAGCTGCAAGAGAAGATTCAAAAAGCGTTCTTCACTTTCGATTGGGAAGGCACAAAGCTTCAAGAAGAATTTGAACGTAACGGCGAAGCGCAGTTCGTTCCTATTACTTACAAAGAGCACTGGGAAGTGATCCGCACTATCGATACGGCAAACAAAGTCTCTTACACGTGTAGCTAAGTTCAACCGAACTAAAAAGCCAATCACACACCGATAAAATTAACTGCAGGTGTAATCGCCTGCAGTTATTCACCACTCTTTCCGGTTTACTTTCCATGCCTGTCTCAGGCGAACTCTTAGTACACCGCTCTTATAGGAATTCTATGTCTACTCTTACCCTTAAAGGGCTTACCAAGCACTACTCCAGTTCTGATAAAGCCCTTACCAACGTTAGCTTGTCGGTCAATGCCGGTGAAGTGGTTGGTTTAATTGGTCCATCTGGTGCGGGTAAATCAACGCTTATCCGTTGTATTAATCGGCTCACCGAACCCACCAGCGGCGAAGTGATCTTTTCCAATACCAATCTAGAAACGCTGTCTAAGCGACAACTGAGACAATCACGCCGTGAAATCGGGATGATTTTCCAAGAGTACGCGCTGATTGAGCGTTTGACGGTGATGGAAAACGTACTTTCAGGACGTTTGGGTTACGTGAATTTCTGGCAAAGCTTTACTCGCCGTTTCCCTGAATCGGATATCCAAGCCGCTTATGCGCTACTCGACCGTGTTGGATTGTTAGAACACGCCAATAAAAGGGCCGATGCTCTGTCGGGTGGTCAGCGTCAACGTGTTGGTATTGCACGTGCACTTGCTCAGAAACCGAAATTACTGTTGATTGATGAACCAACGGCCGCACTTGATCCACGTACAGCGCGCCAAATCATGCGACTGATCAGTGAGATTTGTTCAGAGCAACAGCTCCCTGCCATCATCAATATTCACGATGTTCAATTAGCAAAGCAGTTTGTTGACCGTGTTGTCGGCTTAAATGCAGGTTGTGTCGTATTTGATGACAAACCAAACCTGCTCACTGAATATGTTTTAACGCAAATCTACGGTGAAGAAGACTGGAGTCAACAAGCAGAAGAAGAGGCCGATGACCTCATCATCACAAGTCCTCGCCTGTCTGAGGCAACAATATGACTCAACCATATCCAAATCAAGTTCAGCAGCATTTAAAGTCAGGAAAACAGAATTCCAAACAATACCCGACACAGTGGACAAAGCCGCCAATGATTTCTAGCCCATGGTTACGCTGGAGCTTAATCATCATTGTCGCGGTTTACTTGTACCTTGCGACTCAATCGGTACACGTCAACTGGACTCGAATTTACGAAGGCAGCGAACGCGGCTGGCAGTTCATTTTGGCTTTCATGAACCCAGATTTTGGTGGCCGATGGAACAACATCTCACAAGGTTTGATTGAGAGTTTAACCATGACCCTGACATCAACCGTGGCGGGTGTCCTTCTTTCAATCCCATTCGGATTAGGCGCAGCGAAAAACCTTGCCCCTACGCCTGTTTACCTATTCTGTCGTGCGTTTATTTCGGTTGCTCGTAGCTTACAAGAAATCATCGTTGCGATTCTGTGTGTCGCTCTATTTGGCTTTGGTACGTTTGCGGGTTTTGTCACGCTCACCTTCGCGACCATCGGCTTTCTCGCAAAACTGTTTGCCGATGAAATTGAAGCCATTGACCCAGCACCACTCACCGCAATGCGTGCAACGGGCGCGAGTTGGTTACAACAGGTGAATTACGCAATTCAAGCACAGGTGATGCCGCGCTTCATCGGACTTTCTATGTACCGACTCGACATCAACTTTCGTGAGTCAGCCGTGATTGGCATTGTTGGCGCAGGTGGTATCGGCGCAACGTTAAACACAGCAATGGACCGTTACGAATACAGCGCAGCAGCCGCTATTCTATTGATTATTATCGTGATTGTGATGTTGTGTGAATACCTATCAACCATCATCCGTAAGCATGTGCAGTAAGGAACGACCAATGAGCACGCTAAATGAAACACCGACAAGCGCCATCAATCGTACCCAATGGCAGCGTTACGACAGTAAACAGAGCCTCATCCTTTGGCTGGGCTGGCTTTGCTTTGTTGCTTTGACAGTATTCGCATGGCAAGTCATGAACAAAGATACGATTTGGTACTTTGTGACTGACTCACCCAACCAATTTGCTGATATCTCTTCACGTATGTGGCCACCAAGATGGAGCTACTTAGAGTCTCTTTGGAGTCCGTTGTGGGACACCATTAACATCGCGACACTTGGCACACTGTTAGGGATCGTACTCGCGTTTCCAGTAGCGTTCTTAGCTGCACGTAATACAACGCCAAGCATGACGTTTATCAGACCTATCGCGCTGTTCATCATCGCGGCAAGTCGTTCAATTAACTCGTTAATTTGGGCATTGTTATTGGTAGCAATCATCGGCCCAGGCTTGTTGGCCGGTATCATTGCGATAGCGCTACGTTCAATTGGCTTCGTGGCGAAGTTAATGTATGAAGCGATTGAAGAAGTGAATGCAACACAGATGTCTGCAATCCAATCGACCGGAGCTTCTCCGCTGCAGGTATTGAACTACGGCATTCTTCCGCAAGTGATGCCAAGTTTCATCGGCACGAGCTTGTTCCGTTGGGATATCAATATTCGTGAGTCTACGGTTTTAGGCTTGGTCGGCGCTGGCGGTATCGGCTTGAAATTGCAAGAATCGATGGCGATGCTGGCATGGCCTCAAGTGACTGTGATTTTCTGTGCGATTCTAGTGACGGTCATCTTCTCCGAATGGGTGGCAGCCAAAGCAAGAAAAGCCCTTATCTAAATAATAAAAACAACGTCAAATAGACGGTTAGCTAAGATCAAAGCCTACTCACTGAGTAGGCTTTTCGTTTGTTGAAACGTTCTATTCTGTTTCCTACACGCATAAAAAAACCGAGCAACTCGCAATGAGTTACTCGGTTTGACTTATTCCCGATGTATTCAGTCGTTGTTGGTATCAACGAACGATTTTGCAATCACGACTGAATTCAATGTGACGCTTCGTTCCCGCAAAGCACCACATCAACACAAGCCATCGTTAAATAACTTGCATGTGATACCAATCGTAGTAAATAACTGATCACCCTAGCTTGTTAAAAAGCTCGATAACTTCGTTAGAATTTTTGATTGTAGAATAACTACTTATCGAAAAATTCTGCCTTGTTCTCAAGCTTTTTTCCTGCGCTATTTCTGCTCACTTACTTACTTACTTACTTACTTACTGTGATTAGTATTAATCATTTACAGTTGAGCAAATGATCCTTCCCACGAGTATGTCTCACCAGCAAACTCAACAGTGTGAGTTGCTTGCTGCGTGTCTTCAGCTTGGTTTGAGATACCGTAGTGGTAAGTGTTGCCAGAAGTAGTCTGAATGCGAACAACAGTCCCGACACTGTTATGGCCCACAACAGATACTGATTTAACTAGACCACGAGCGCCTACAGAGGCTTCGATAGACTCGTTAAAGTAACCATGCGTTTCTAGTACAGAAGCAAACACGTGGTTTTGACCAGACTGACGTAAGATGAACGCAGGCTCACTCTTAAGGTTGAAGTCTGGATCGTTAGCACCAGTGCGAGCAAAAATCACTTCGCTGCCCGCATTCGCGCTGGTTACTAGGCTGTAGTAGCTGCTGTCATGTAGCCAGCTTACTAGAGAACCTTCTTCGTTCACTTTGCCTGAAGCAACGTTCCATAAATGTTGGTAACCGTTGTCTTCACCTAATGGCTTAAGCGTTGTTTCCATGTTGTAATCGAAGTCAGTGCGAATGATTTGACCCGAGTGGTGAACTGGTAAGTCGTACTGGTGCTCAGCGTCAGCTTCGATGCGGTACACATCAATTACTAGCGGTTTTTCGAACTCAGGTAGTTCAGCAAGAATCACGCTGCGTTGCATGTCTACGCCAGTGTAGTACTCAGAAATTGTGCCGCTCATACCTTGTAGCGACTGGTCGTCTGCTACGAAGAAGTGCTTCTGACCAAACTTAGACTCAGCCAATGCTGTGTTGAAGTTGTTCTGCGTTTTCTGATCAACCGTTACTGTGTTGTGAGCAACCGTCTGCTTACAGTAAGACTTGTTCTCCGGGATGTAACGACCGCCAAACTTAGGCTCAACGTTTACCCAACGACCGAAGCCGTAATCGTGCAGCACTTCGTGGCCACGGTTGAATACGCTTAGGTGCAAGCCATCGTAGTGACCATGGTCTAGCGCAGAATGGTACTGGTGGTCTGAACCGTGCTGACCAAACCAGATCAACGCCATTGTGTCGTCGTCTTGCACATCACGGTGACGAAGGATGCTTACGCCGCCTTTTTCGCCTTCAGGGCCGTCCGTTACAAACAGGCTACCCCAGTTGAATGCTTTGATGTCATCTGCTGCATCAACCGCGTCAGACAATGTTTTGCCTGAAGCATGAACCCAAACGTTTTGTTGGTGATCAGCCATACCAAGCAGAGTTTCTGTCTGCTCGTAACGGTGGTAACACACTGACGTTGCCATGATAACGCCTTCATCGTTGATAGAGATTGTCTTCGATGAATCGTTCAGAGCTGGCAATGTACCGTCTGGGAATGCGGTTTTGAATACAGAGTAAGACGTTGTCTTAATCACTGAATCGTTGAATTCATAGATACCAACTTCAGGCTGACGACGTTCAATTGCTTCTGCAAACAGGTAGATTGGACGTAGCGAGAAACGGTGGTAGTAAGGACCTTCCATGTAGTAGCCATCTGGCGAAAACAGTTGGTCAAGTTGTGCTAAGAAACCGCCGCTTACTTTATCTAGTTTCAGGCCGTAAAGCGCTTTGTCTACTGACTCTTGATCGTTGATTGCGTAACCACAGATACCTACCGCTGCCACTGCCCATAAGCCGTGGTTGTGTACGATATCGAAATCGTGTGCGTAAGTCACAACGAACATTTCGATCATCTGCTTTAGAAGATCGTCTTCGATCAGACGCTTTTGCTCTTCAGAGATGGTGTGGTAAATACAGCTGTACGCACAAGAAGCGTAAAGCATCCACATGTTCTCGTTCAACGTTTGGTGGAACAGCTTACCCGGAGGATTAGAATCACGGCTTACGTTGCTTTCAAGTGTTGGGTATACCGTCGCGTACGCTGTTAGCATATCAACGATGTAATCACGGTACTTTGTTTCCTCAGTGATAAGGAACAAACGACCCGCTAGATCCATATGGATGTAGTTTTGCTTGTGACGGTTGTGCTCGTAACCGCCGCCTTCACCGTGACCAGGTACTTCAATGCCAACTTCCGCCATGTAAGCGTCAGTTTGTTTAATGTCGCGAGTCAGTGCGTTACCTAAAAGGCTATCCTTGCCAAGTTCTTTACGAAGCTCTGCTGCTTCATCAAAGTTAAGTAAAAGTGGTTGATAGCTCATTATTATTTCCCCTGCTCTGCTAATTCTGGGTTTAAAGTTGTTTCTACTGAGTAGAAGCCTGTCCAGCTGTATACTTTGCCGTTCAGCTCTACTTTGTGTTCAGTGCTGTCAGTCGCGCCAAGTTGGTTGCTGATCATCACTGTCACGTTTGATTTCTCTGTGGTGATCTCAACTACCGAACCGATATTGGTGTGAGCCACTACTTTGATGTCTTTCACAACACCACGTGCATTAACTGATTGCTCGAATTCTTCGTTGAAGTAACCGTGCGTTTCAACAACAGAAGCAAACAATGTTGTTTCGCCTTTGCTTCGTAGAATGAACGCAGGCTCTGAACGTAGGTTGAAGCTTGGGTCGTTAGCGCCAGTGCGAGTAAAGATAACTTCAGCATTGTCGTTAGACGTTGCACCTAGCCACGTGTAGTAAGTGTTGTTCTGTAGCCAGCTTACCTGTGCTGTGCCCTTCACTTCACCGCTTGCCACGTTCCATAGGTGTTGGTAACCGAAGTCTTCACCTAGAGTGTTCAGCTCTTTGTTTGCTTGGTATTCAAAGTTAGTGCGAACAATCTGACCTTGATATTGGTGTGAGTAGTCGTATTGATGCTCGCCTTCGCCGCCTTTCTCAGAATCTAAACGGTAAAGATCTAGTAGTAGCGGAGATTCTAATTCTTCAAGGTTTAGCATGAACACGCTGCGTTGCATGTCAAAACCTTCGTAATGATCGTTAGCAAATGCGCTCATGCCGTTGATTTGCTCGTCTTCTACTTTGAAGAAGTGTGGTAAGCCGTGTACTGCATCTGCACGTTCAACGTCAAAGTTGTTCTGACATTTTTCATCAATCGTTACTGCGTTATGTGCAATTGTTTGACGAGCGTAAGATTTGTTTTCGTCTAGGTAACGGCCGCCGAATTTAGGCTCAACGTTCACCCAACGACAGAAGCCGTATTCACGCAGTACTTCTTGACCACGGTTGAAGAAAGAAATACCCAGCGTATCAAAGTTGCCGTGACCCATGCCGTGTTGACCGTAGTTCATAACAAGTTGAGAAACGTCGCCTTTCTTATCCTGCATACGGATAAAGCCTTGCGCGCCGTTGTGACCTTGAGGGCCTTCGTTCAATTCAACACTTGGCCAGAAAGGCATGCCGATTTCTTTCTCAGCAGACGCTGCTTCGTAGGCTTTAGATAGCTCAAGACCACATGGATGCATCCAAACTGCGTCTTGAATCTTCGCCATACCAAGAATGTTTTGGTCTACGCCGTTTTCAGAAGAGTAATGCTTGCTGTAAACACTTACTGCAACCTGAACACCCATGTCTGTAATACCCATAGTACGAGAAGCATCATTCAGAGCCGGGAACTCACCGTTCGGGTAAGCCGTCGCCAGCATCGCTTGTACTGTGTTACCAATCACGCCGCCTTTGTAGTTGTAGATATCCACTTCAGGCATATGACGGTGAATCACTTCAGCGAACACACACGTTGGACGAATCGCATAACGGTGGTAGTAAGGACCTTCCATGTAGTAGCCAGAAGGTGCAAACAGCTGAGAAACTTGCGCTAGGAAGCCGCCAGTGTCGTTACGGTCAATGCCGTACACCGACATTTCAAGGTATTCACGCTTGCCAAGAGCAAGACCACAAATACCGACAGCGGCTACTGCCCAAATACCGTGATTGTGAATTCGGTCGAAGTCGTGTGCGTATTTAACCGTGAACATTTCTAACATTGGTTCAAAAATGCGAGACTCAATATTGTCGCGTTGTTCTTGTGTCAGGGTTGAAGCAACACAAGAGTAAGCTAAGCTTGAGAACATTAACCAGCAGTGTTCGTTCAGGATTTGGTGGAACAAACGACCTGTAGGGTTAGTGTTTTTCTGTACGTGGTAATCAAACGTTAGGTATTTATCTGCGTACTCTTCTAGTAATTCTGTAACAAAGTCAGCGTACTTTTGCTCTTTAGTGATCAAGAACATGCGACCAGCTAGATTCATGTACGTGTAATTTTGCTTATGGCGGTTATGTTCGTAACCCCCAGCTTCACCATGACCTGGGACATCAATAGGTAAACGCATGAATGCTTCTAGATCTTTCGCGTTCGCTGCAATGGTTTTGCCCATTAAGCTAGAACGGCCCACTTCAAGATGAAGCTGCTCGATTTCTGCTTCAGTCAACAATACTGGTTTAGTCGTCATATTCTTTGTCACCCTCAATAAAGAGTTTATCTGCTTAAACTTTGATTAAATTTTCAAACTCCATATAAAGTAATACAATATGAGCTTTAATTATACCTATTCGTCGCTAAATGATGAGTAGAGTCACATAATTAGCCATAAGTCATTGATGTAGCTGGCTAATGGTAAATATTAGCCATTTATTAAGTTGTTGATTTATTTACGCTATATAAAGAATCGCTTGATCAATATCACACAAATTTAGATATATTGTATTACAATTAGGCTCATTCCCTTATGATGGATGCAAGTTAAGTAACACTTAAAAGATTTAAACAGATTAGGAGATACACAATGAACTCTTTCTTTATCCTAGATGAAAACCCATGGGAAGAACTTGGTGGCGGCATTAAGCGTAAAATCGTTGCTTACACTGACGATCTAATGGCAGTACACCTATGTTTTGATAAGGGCGCGATTGGCCACCCTCATACTCACGAAATCCATGACCAAATCGGTTACGTAGTTCGTGGTAGCTTCGAAGCTGAGATTGAAGGCGAAAAGAAAGTCCTTAAAGAAGGCGATGCTTACTTCGCTCGTAAACACATGATGCACGGTGCAGTTGCACTAGAGCAAGACAGCATCCTTCTTGATATCTTCAACCCTGCGCGTGAAGATTTCCTAAAATAATAAACAGCGCAACCTCAGTTGCTAAGGTAAGCATATGAAATCATTAAACATCGCGGTCATTGGCGAGTGCATGGTTGAGCTACAAAAGAAACAAGACGGGCTTAAGCAAAGTTTCGGTGGCGATACACTAAATACTGCACTTTACTTGTCTCGCTTAACAAAAGAGCAAGATATCAACACGAGCTACGTAACAGCGCTAGGCACTGACCCATTCAGTACCGACATGTTAGAAAAGTGGCAAGCGGAAGGTATCGACACTAGCTTAATTGCTCAGCTTGATCACAAACAACCAGGGCTTTACTACATCGAGACCGATGAAACTGGTGAACGCAGTTTCCACTACTGGCGTAATGATGCTGCAGCAAAGTTCATGTTTGACCAGGAAGACACGCCTGCTCTACTTGATAAGTTATTCTCTTTTGATGCGGTTTACCTAAGTGGTATTACGCTTGCTATCTTGACAGAGAATGGACGCACGCAGCTATTCAACTTCTTAGACAAATTTAAAGCGCAAGGCGGGCAAGTATTCTTCGACAATAACTTCCGTCCAAAACTTTGGGAAAGTCAACAAGAAGCGATTTCTTGGTACTTGAAGATGCTTAAGTACACTGACACGGCTCTACTGACGTTCGATGACGAGCAAGAGTTGTACGGCGACGAAAGCATTGAACAGTGTATTGCACGTACGTCTGAATCTGGTGTGAAAGAGATCATCATTAAACGTGGTGCTAAAGACTGCTTAGTAGTTGAAAGCCAAAGCGCTCAGTACGTTGCTCCAAACCCAGTAGACAACATTGTTGATACTACAGCGGCTGGCGACTCGTTCAGCGCGGGCTTCCTAGCTAAGCGCTTAAGCGGTGGCAATGCACGTGATGCAGCGTTAGCAGGTCATATTGTGGCAGGGACTGTGATTCAGCATCCAGGTGCTATCATTCCTCTAGAAGCGACGCCTGATCTGTCTCTATAATTACGCACTTTAACTATTAATCAAGGGTTTGCTTAGTTGAAAGCAAGCCCACATTTAACGTGAGAAAGAATTCATGACTACATTAAATGAACAACTAGCAAACCTAAAAGTAATTCCTGTAATCGCTATCAACCGTGCTGAAGACGCTATCCCTCTAGGTAAAGCACTTGTTGAAAACGGCATGCCATGTGCAGAAATCACGCTACGTACAGAATGTGCAATCGAAGCGATTCGCATCATGCGTAAAGAATTCCCAGACATGTTAATTGGTTCAGGTACTGTACTGACTAACGAGCAAGTTGACGCATCTATTGAAGCTGGCGTTGATTTCATCGTAAGCCCAGGTTTCAACCCGCGCACTGTTCAATACTGTATCGATAAAGGCGTTGCAATCGTACCGGGTGTTAACAACCCAAGCCTAGTGGAACAAGCAATGGAAATGGGCCTTCGCACGTTGAAGTTCTTCCCTGCTGAGCCTTCTGGCGGTACTGGCATGCTTAAAGCACTAACAGCGGTTTACCCTGTTAAATTTATGCCTACTGGTGGTGTAAGCTTGAAGAATGTAGATGAATACCTATCGATCCCTTCTGTACTTGCGTGTGGCGGTACTTGGATGGTTCCAACTAACCTTATCGACGAAGGTAAGTGGGAAGAACTAGGCAAGCTGGTTCGTGACGCAGTTGATCACGTTAACGCTTAATCTATTTTAGATTGAGTGATGAAGCCTCACCTCGGTGGGGCTTTTTGTTATCTGGCGTTTATTGCGCTGACTAACCGTAAAACACGCTCAATCAACATTATGTTTCCCCCACACCTTATCGCCTTTCTCTCTATGGGCTCGTCCAGCTCCGCGACTAAGACAGGCAATAACAAGTAATGTAAGCTTTCAATCGACTCCAGCACGCATCTAACGAAGCGTTACTGGTGCCCCCTATCGCCTATCCAGCTTCTTATCCAGCCCCTTACCCAGCAATGTTCCTTTTCGATACGTCATCAAGCATCTCTCATGGCATGCACTGAAGACCACAATAGACAAAGTGCACCGCAAAATGTGTCCCGTCATCGAGTTTAACGCCCACTCAGCGACAAAAAATTCCAAATACGCACCTCTATGGCACAAAAAACAAACAAATAGCATAGAAAGGCTTCATGGCCGCAGATAAACAGAAAATAGCGAAGTGAAAACAATGAGCTACACTTGAAATCTCAATACAAAAATTTTCAGTATAGGGTTCCAAATTAACGTGAATGTCGTCGCACAACACACCAATTTGTAGCACATTTGTTACGGTTATAATTAAAATCTTATAGATACGGTAAAGTAAGCGCTTTTGTTTATATTGTAATACATATAAACATTTAACCCTCAATTTATTTTAGATCTCAAACAAAATACACTCACATTTAAATTCAATTAAAACAAATACTTATACAACCACGCGTTAGAGGCCGAAAAATCAATGCGACCTAGATCATACTAAAGACATATTGTAGTACAAATAAACCTTGGAACGCGTTAATCTAAGCCCAGTTAATTATGATATTTAAAAGGCTGAAAAGATGACTATTGATACTTTTGTTGTTCTCGCCTACTTCTTCTTTTTAATCGCGATTGGTTGGATGTTCCGTAAGTTCACCACCTCTACAAGTGATTACTTCAGAGGGGGCGGCAAAATGTTGTGGTGGATGGTTGGTGCAACTGCCTTCATGACACAGTTTTCAGCATGGACGTTTACAGGTGCCGCAGGACGCGCGTTCAATGACGGTTTCGTTATTGTAATCCTATTCTTAGCCAATGCTTTTGGCTACTTCATGAACTATATGTACTTCGCTCCAAAGTTCCGCCAACTTCGTGTGGTAACGGCGATCGAAGCTATTCGTCAGCGCTTTGGTAAAACGTCTGAACAGTTCTTCACATGGGCAGGTATGCCGGATAGCCTTATCTCTGCAGGTATCTGGTTAAACGGTCTAGCTATCTTTGTAGCAGCGGTATTCAATATCCCAATGGAAGCTACCATTGTGGTAACGGGTATGGTTCTAGTATTGATGGCAGTAACGGGCGGCTCTTGGGCGGTTGTTGCTTCTGACTTCATGCAAATGCTTGTAATCATGGCCGTGACAATCACTTGTGCGGTAGCAGCTTACTTCCACGGTGGCGGCTTAACTAACATTGTTGCTAACTTCGACGGCGACTTCATGTTAGGTAACAACCTAAACTACATGAGCATCTTCATCCTTTGGGTTGTATTCATCTTCGTGAAGCAGTTCGGTGTAATGAACAACAGCATCAACGCATACCGTTACCTATGTGCAAAAGACAGTGAAAACGCACGTAAAGCGGCAGGCCTAGCATGTATCCTTATGGTTGTTGGTCCACTAATTTGGTTCCTACCACCTTGGTACGTTAGTGCATTCATGCCTGAGTTCGCTGAGCAATACACATCAATGGGCGACAAAGCCGGTGATGCTGCTTACCTAGCATTCGTACAAAACGTAATGCCAGCAGGTATGGTTGGTCTTCTTATGTCAGCAATGTTCGCTGCAACGATGTCTTCTATGGATTCAGGTTTGAACCGTAACGCTGGTATCTTTGTAATGAACTTCTACAGCCCGATTCTTCGTAAAAATGCGACTCAGAAAGAGCTGGTTATTGTAAGTAAGATAACGACTATCATGATGGGTATTTTCATCATTGCGATTGGTCTATTCATTAACTCTCTGCGTCACTTAAGCTTGTTCGATATCGTAATGAACGTAGGTGCGTTGATTGGCTTCCCAATGCTTATCCCTGTCCTACTAGGTATGTGGATTCGTAAGACACCTGACTGGGCTGGTTGGTCTACTCTAGTGGTTGGTGGTTTCGTTTCTTACATCTTCGGTATCTCTCTGCAAGCAGAAGACATCGAGAACCTATTTGGTCTAGAAACAGCGCTTACAGGCCGTGAATGGAGCGACTTGAAAGTAGGTCTTAGCTTAGCTGCTCACGTAGTGTTCACAGGTGGTTACTTCATCATGACTTCTCGCTTCTACAAAGGCCTATCGCCAGAGCGTGAGAAAGAAGTTGACCAACTATTCACTAACTGGAACACGCCGCTTGTAGCGGAAGGTGAAGAGCAACAAAACCTAGATACTAAACAGCGTTCAATGCTTGGTAAGCTTATCAGCACAGCCGGTTTCGGTATCCTAGCAATGGCTCTGATTCCAAACGAACCAACAGGACGCTTATTGTTCCTACTATGTGGTTCGATGGTACTAACCGTTGGTATCCTGCTGGTTAACGCATCTAAAGCTCCGGCTAAGATGAACAACGAGTCAGTTGCCAAATAGCTAAACAGCTAAATAAGCAGCTAACAAGTTAAACCAAAATGAAGCCCATGTTATTCGATAACATGGGCTTTTTGTTTGTCTTCGGTTTATCAAAATAGAATATGAAACGCATCTCGATTAATGTGCATAAAGCGTAGAAATACCTATCTCCTGCCCTCGTTTTATCTTCTTTTCCAACCTTTCCAATGGTTTGATCTCTTTCTCTGATTGTTTCTGTTACTTTGAATGACAACACAAACACAACAGACAATTACAATGAAAAAAACATCACTATTACTTGCCTCCATTGCTCTGGCACTTTCTGGTGTCGCACAAGCTGACCAGCTAGAAGACATTCAAAAATCAGGCACTTTGCGTGTGGGCACTACTGGCGACTACAAGCCTTTCTCTTACTTCGATGGTAAAAGCTACTCTGGCTACGATATCGATGTTGCACAGCACATCGCGGAACAATTAGGCGTTGAATTGAAGATTGTTCGTACCACATGGAAAGATCTACTGACCGACCTAGACGACGATAAGTACGACATCGCGATGGGCGGCATTACGCGTAAAATGCAGCGTCAGTTAAACGCGGAACAAACTCAAGGCTACATGACCTTTGGTAAGTGTTTCTTGGTTGCGAAAGGCACCGCAGAACAGTACGACAGCATTGAGAAAGTGAACCACTCTTCTGTTCGTGTGGGCGTGAACATTGGCGGTACTAACGAGATCTTTGCCGACGCGAACTTGCAGAATGCAAGCTTCACACGCTACGAGAACAATCTCGACGTACCGAAAGCAGTAGCAGAAGGCAAAGTTGATGTGATGGTAACAGAAACGCCTGAAGGTCTATTCTATCAGGTAACTGACGAACGTCTTGAAGCGGCACGCTGCGAAACTCCATTCACCAACAGTCAGTTCGGCTATCTGATTCCTAAAGGTGAACAACGTTTGTTGAACACGGTGAACTTCATTATGGATGAGATGAAATTGAAAGGTGTTGAAGAAGAGTTCCTGATCCACAACTCCCTTAAGTAACTCTTTTCAATTTATACCGTAACAAAAAAGAGGCCAGCAATGCTGGCCTCTTTCGTTATGGTTCAATGGTTCGCTTTAACCGTGAGTTATCACATTCTGCTGTACCAATGCATCCAGAATGTCCGAAGGCATGGTGCTACTTAAGGTTAGCTGTGGCGCAAGGTCTTCAACCACAATCACCTGTTCCGTAGTACCTAAGCCATCCGGGTTGATCGTAAGCTCAATATCATCCCCGTCCACTTTCGCGTCTATTTGTTGTAGCAACGCGGTCATGTCTGGAGATGTATTTTTAAGCTCCGGCAACACTTCTCTCAAGTCAATGCTGTCCCCTTCCGACAAATCAAAGTCGGTAATCGTATCTTCAACACCATCTTCGATGTTAAGCCATACGAACGAGTCCATACCATCACCACCAGTCAGAATGTCTGAGCCTCCGCCGCCAATCAGGGTGTCGTTACCGTCACCGCCAACAAGCGTATCGTCACCTGCGCCACCTTCAAGTCGATCATTCCCTGAACCACCCGTTAAGTCAGTCGCATTAGCACCAGCCAGTAACTGAACATCATCGGTTTCCGAAGCCAAGTTAATATCAACTGCGTTAGACACAATGTTCAAGTTAAGGTCAATCGATGCAGAGGTTGCTGTATCGTTGTTGTCAGTCTCTTCAGAAACCGCCTCGACTTTCAGTGTGTAGTTACCTGGAGTTTGAGAAAGCCCAACCGCTTGCAAGCTTTCAATTGCATCTGCCGTTGCTACCCAAACACCACCGCCAAGATCCGTCACAGAACCCGCAGCACTGGTGATTTGAGCGCCAGCAGGTACATCACTGATATGCAGCGTTAGCTCTTCTGTAATGTCCGTTAAGGCTGCGATAATCCCAACTAAAGGAATGCCACTCGCACTCACAGACTGACTCGCAGTAATGTTTCTCACGTAGTTAGTCGCACTATCGATAGACAGGGTTGGTGCATTCGCCACTGGCGTCACCGCGATGTTGTAAACCACAGGTGCTGTCTCTATCGCAATACCTGAAGGGTTGCCGCTGTCTTTGGCAACAACTTCTAATCCAATGCTATTGGTTGGAGACAGGCTCGCATCAAGAAATACACCATTTGGACTGGTTGGCGTATCAATCAACGCATTCAGGTCACTCAATGTCCCCACTAAGATGACTGAACCCGTGTTGTTGCCGTTAACAACAACCGTCGTCACTGCTGGAAGTGATACATTCAATGTACCGTAATCCACCGTCAGCGTGACGGTCATCAGATCATCAGAAAATGTATCTACATAATCAGGGTCACTGACATTGATACCACTCAACAGTTGACCAGCATCCTCGTCAATAACCGTAGTGACACTGTCACCATTAACGACCGGTGTATCGTTCACTCCATCGACAATCGCGGTGATCTCCGCTGTATCCGTTAGGAAGTCATTAGCGCCGTTGGTTGTACCATCATCCTCTACGGTATAGGTAAACTTAACGTTGCCGTTGTATTCATCAGCTGCCGTAAATACCCAGTATGGGCCAGTGATCGTAGCATCATCAGCACCACCTACGTTCTCGAAGCGTTGTAGTTGACCTTGGCCTTCATCGAGCGCCAGATTAGTCACGGTAATCGTGTCGTTTTCCGGATCGCTCGTCGCAGCAATTAAATCGCCCTCTTTGATGATCAACTGACCTTCTTCAAGGATGTTGCCCAAGTCGATGTCCGTTGCTACAGGAGCGTCATTCACTTCCGTTACTTCAAGACTAATTTCAGCACTGTCGGTTAGGAAGTCATCCGCGCCATTAGTTGTACCGTCATCAGTAATTGAGTAATTGAATTTAACGTCACCGTTAAAGTCGTTGTCCGCTACAAATAGCCAGAATGGTCCGGTAATCGCCGCGTTATCGGCGCCACCTGCGTTTTCAAAGCGCGTTAATTGGCCTTGTCCTTGAGTCAGGGTTACACCCGTAACCGTCAGGTTATGGTTTTCAATGTCAGAACTTACTGAAATCAAGTCTCCTTCCACAATCACTATTTGACCATCTTCAGCAATCGAACCTAAATCAACATCAGTTGCCACAGGAGCGTCATTCACTTCCGTTACTTTAATGGTGAAAGTAGTTTGGTTGGTCTGTGCTGTATTCGGATCACCCGCATCAATCAAGCCATTATTACCGCCGTCATCGAGTGTTGCATTAATCGTGACTAAACCACTCTGGTTGAGATAGTTCTGGTCTGGGTCTGGTTTGAAAGTCACGGCTCCATTAGTCAATGCGGTATTGATGTCGGCTTCTTTACCGGTAATCACCAATGAGCCACCAGGTTGCAATACAAACGTCACGTCAGGTGAGCTCGTAAACTCAAACACACCTTGCGCTCCCGGAAGTGTTTGATCGACTTGCAACGTAAGAACATACGGAGCGTCTGGATTATCAAAGTTAGCATCAACGTCGTAGATACTAAAGTTGTCGATAGCAACACTAATGTCTTCCGATGTTTCAATATTCGTTACGTTCACAAAGA
Organism: Vibrio sp. 10N.222.55.C7; assembly: GCF_041473335.1. Taxonomy (NCBI): domain Bacteria; kingdom Pseudomonadati; phylum Pseudomonadota; class Gammaproteobacteria; order Vibrionales; family Vibrionaceae; genus Vibrio; species Vibrio sp. 10N.222.55.C7. The sequence continues at coordinate 410,396 of NZ_JBFRSC010000021.1, read as the reverse complement.
TCGGTTGATCGTTAATAGGATCAATCACCAGATCAACATCGAAGCTGGTTGGCGTCCCCAAATATTCGGTGTTATCAGCGTCAGTATCCACAGAGCGAACGGTAATCTGCAGCGGGCCATTAATGCCTAATACATTACCCGTATCGCTATTGTGTTCACCTGAATTGAATACGATCTTATCGAGCGACTGTGCAGGAACATCAAGTGTCCAAAGCTGCGTAACTGGATCATAACTAGCCAAGGTTGTGCCGTCTGGATAATAGATAGAGGCATCTTGAGGAACGCCCGCAACTTCTACTCGAAGTGTCTCTGGTGCATTCTCGGTATAAGTGCCGTTGCCCGTTGCAGATAGCTCTTTATCCAAAATCGTCGCATTGATTTCGATATCAATGTTTTGACCTTCGTTACCTGTCACAGAATCTGTTGGATTAGTATCAACATCATCACCCACAGGTACCACATGCAGCTTAAAGCTTGGCAGATTTGATGCTGCAGTAGGCACACCCAACAAAGATTCTTGAGTAAATACGGCAACACCAAATTCAGCCGTACCACTGAAGTCCTTAGGCGGTAAAATCGAAATCTCACTCAAGTCGAACGATAACCCTGATGCTTGAGGTAGTTGAACACTCCACTCACCACCACCATTATTCTTCACCGTGTATGCCGAACCAGCATCTGCACGCATCTGGAAGCCATCAGGTACATCTGTAAACTTAATCGACACAAACTGTTCTGAGCCATCAAGGTCAGTCAGTGCAATCGATACAGGCCCTGTGCCCGACAAAGAAATCAGCTGGTCCTCAGTACCCGTAATCTCGATAACATCAGGATCGCTACCCGGGCCAGTGACAGACACGTCATCCACCACAGGAACGACTTCAAAACTGACATTGGTAGAGAAAGTATCGGTATCAGTCGCGCTGCCAGTTGGCGAAGCTGCATCATTGTATGTAGCAGTATCGGTAATCGTCCCGCTGACATTCACTTGCACCTGATTTACGTCATTATCTGTTGGGTAATTTAACGCCGGTCGGAATAGTACATTATCCAACGCGCCTGCATTAATCTCAGCTTCATTAAAGGTCACCGATGTGCCAAGCGATACCCCTGCGCTGGTATAGAAAGCCCCAACACTCGTGTCATTTAACGTCAGTGTGATAGAGGTGAATTTTTCGTCACCACCTTCAACTCCGCTTACTTGGTCATCAATGGTCGAGCTGAAATCAAGTTGGATATAGGTATCTTCGTAGCCGACTGGATCTTGCCCTGCTTGACCGTCGGTATCGACAGGGTTAAACGAATCGTCAAGCGAACCAACGACAGTAACGTCAATATCTGGGTTACCTTCAACATCAGGAGCAACTTTAATGACTACTTCTGTCACTAGAGTTTTCTCATCCCCCGACAATACGTCTTTAGTTACTATCGTCAACGGCAACCTAAAGTCGCCGGAGTAGTCGGCTGGTAAGTTAAGCAGTAGTCCAGAGAGGTCGGTCGAGACCCCTTGATCGACGGTAGTCTGGAATACATATTTGCCATTAACAAAGTCTAGGTCGCTGCTTCCCGATAAACTAATTGGGAAGGTGACTTCGTTCACCGCTCCTGGATTAATGGTCACACTGTCATCAATAATGATGGTCACTTGATCAGTTGAGTCATCTTCGCCCGAGAAAGTAATTAAACCATTCAATGCCGTACCTAGATCTAACTGGGTGTCCTCAATCGCATCAACAACACTGTCTGGTGTTATATCAATATCGGCTGCAACCTTAGTACTCCCAGCCACCACTTGAGGGAATGACAGAGTGACTTCTCCGTCCCTACGAGCGGCCGTAGATGACTCAACCTCAGCACCATCACCTCGGTCTATCACCGTACTAAAGATGTCCATCTTGATGTCATTGAACCCTCCAGCCCCGCTGTTTCCTGAAGGAAGAACAAGGCCGTTCGGTGCACTTATGCTAAATATGTCTTCATTCGTTACAACCCAGCGCCCATTGCCTTCATAAGCAGCGCCAATAACGAGCAGTTGATTGAGTACAGCATCTGATAGAGCCGAGTCGTCCACATTTGTTAATTGAATAACTAACTGATCCACTTCTTCGATAACGGACGAAGCATCTGTTTCTTGATATCGAATGACGAACTCATCCGTAACCGATGTATTATCGCTATTGGTAGTGAACTTAAGCACGCCAGTGTTTGCATCAGCAACTACGGTTGCTAGTGCTCCAGTACCCAGCACATCATCGACGATAAGCTTGTTGCTCGCATCTTCAGGCTCAACCACAGGTCGCACTTGAACGTTAATGATTCCGGTTATATCTGGATCGGCTTCGACATAACCACCATCTTCATCCTCTAAGCCGCTAGGCGTATACTCATGATCTCGCTCTTCCATTTTAAGTTCGGTGGTCAACGTAAAATCTGCACTAGAATCAGCCGGGGGCGTCATTTGAATGAAGTTATTCGCTAATGCAATTTGAGTAAATTGCTCCGGTGTTTGACTAGCGTCTTTAGGAGTAATAGTTAACGTACCTGCACCATCATTTACAACAGTAACATCACCATTTACGGTAGGTGTGACACCCGATGGAATACCGGAAATCGTAATCGAAGTGAAATGCTCATCAGAATCAATATAGTCTGCACCTTCGGGGTGCCAATCAATGTTGATAGCCGCATCTTCATCACCGTTAGTCGTATTGACATAAGTTGCTGATGTGTCGATTCTAGGTATAACAAGCACGCGCACTTCTTGGTCAAACGTAAGCGTATGACCGTCATTCTCAGTCACGATCACTTTACCCTGAATATGAATATTCTCAGTTGAAGAATCGACAGGTCTGATGCGAATTCCTGAGGTTTTACCTGCGTCAGTGATGTTAGCTTCGTAGATAGGTTTAGACAGATCAGGGCTACCACCCGGACCGGTTTCATAACCAACAAAATTAAGGTCAATCACTGTACCATCGCCATCTTCGAGGATGACCCCGTCAGGGATACCCGAAAGGATTACAGTGATTGCTTCAGACCCATCTCCTGTTAAAGGAGAATCCGCGAGATCATCAGGTTTACGTTCACCAGACAACACCGTGAAATCAAGCTCGGCATAGTTGTCTCCATTCTGGCTCTCTTGGATCGTGGTTTGAACACCAGATGTTGTGCCATCGGTGATTGCTGTCCAAGCCGTACCGTTTGTACCGCCATAAGGAATATCTGCAACACCTTTAACCTCAACGTTAACCGTTTTAGTTCCTAGGATTTCTTCATCAACTTGCGCCCCTGTAGATAGGTTCGCGGTATCTTTAACCACACCGGTTACGTCAAAGGTAAAATCAACATTGCTGTGTTTAGTCGGAGTAACTTCAATTTTCGCTAAGTCAGCATAAGCAATCTCTTGGTAAACGATGCCATTGATAGTCACTGTGTTGATGGTTACATTGCTATCAGTACTACTAAGCACCGCGCCTTCAGTAATATTGTTAATACGAACGAAGAGTTCTTCAGATCCATCAGTATCAACGGATCCCGTCATGGTGATAACTTCGTCTAACGTGAATGCGTCCTTATTATCAAGAGGACCTAGATAATCAGGATCATCAATGTTGTCTTCGTTGATCCTAATGCGACTCACACTGAGTTTTCCAGGGTCGGCGTCAGCAGTCACATCGATAATGATGTTTTGCTCTACAGAGCGAGCGGTCGTTTTGTCTACCCCACCGTTGGCTGAATCATCATATGGGTTGCGTGTTTCTTCCGTAATTGCCGTTGCTTTGAACTCAATTTGTCCAGAGAAGTTGTCGATTGGGTTAACTTCAGTGCTATTGATATCTGCAGATGCGATGACATAAACACCATTAACGGGCGTTAACAGGTTGCCATTTTGATCCAACAGCTCAAACTTCCCATCACCCTGAATCGCCTCAAGTTCATAAGTAATGGTTTCAGTACGGCTGTTATCTTGAGACTCTGCGTTCAGCTGCAGCGTCACATTGTCCTCATCTTCATTCACTTGATATTGATAAGTGCTATTCGCATCATCCCAAGTCGCAATGTCGGCAACCGCTTCAATTTCAATTCTAAAGTTTGAGTTTACGGTATGGTCTAGTGAACCATTATTATCAATTTCGAGCTCATAATTGATTCGAACCCCATTTTCACCAGAACCAAAATTCTGGTCTGGGACAAAGAACAAGTTGTCGATTGTCGCGATGGTGTCTAATGGTTGATTCGTACTTGGAGCAAAGCTCTGCTGCATTTCAGGAGGACCAAACAAGATATCACCGTTTGGTTCTGCCACTAGTTTGTGATAGTCCACGCCATCAAAGTAATAGAACGTCCCTCTGTGATTGCTACTCTGGATCGTCAGTTGGCCGATGGACTCGTTGTTATCTTGGTCCTTCAGGTTAACCTGTAACGCAACTTGTGCAGGGGCATCAGGCAACCCACTTTGATTATCTTGGGTATTCTCTAAGTTTGGAGCATCGCCCGTTGCGTAAGGGATTGTAGAGTCTCTACCCGCATCCTCAAACGTAGTCACCTTGAGCGAGATTGCTGAAGACTCTTCATCCGTAATCGTGATGTTCAAAGGCGTAGATGACGTATCCAAATCACTGTCTGTCGCAATCACATTGATCGAGAAGTCGATGGAGTCACCATCATGATCGAGATAATTGGTAGCTCTAAATTCTATTTCGCCATTTGAGTTGATACGCAAAGTACCCAGCTGCCTTTCCTGAGTACCACCATTGCCATCATCGGTCTGCTCATAAACACGGATAGTTCGACGTCCACTTTGAACATTCAAGCCATCGCTAAAGCCTGTATTGTTACCTCGTTGAAAAACAATATCAGCCCCGTTACTTGAGATACCTTCAATTCGACTCAGTACCGCGCCATCAGCCCCCACATCGGTCGCATTGGCAAACATATCGACTTTAGAACCATTGTAATTCTGACCTTCAATACGAGTGATAGACTGAGTTGTCACTAACGGAACATCATCGGTTACTGTGATTTTCAGATCGATTGCGTTTGATTGGTCTTGGTCAAAATCTTCAGCAATGATTGAAAAATCAAGTTCGATGTTGTTTTCATCGGCACCATCAGGGTGCTTGAGAGGTTTAAACAGTTCAAACTGATAGCTGTTGTTTGACGTATCAAAAATAATCTCGAAAACAGGCACTTGACCTGTGCCTGTCTGAGCAACGTAAGTAAACGTACTGCCAGATACAGAAACAGGTAACCATTCTAAGCTTTCTCCATCGGAGGTTAAGCCAGTCAGAACCAAATCTTCATCAACCAGTTCATACTTAACAACGCCATCGGCACCTTCATCGACCGAGAACAGTCCATTAATAATGGTGTCTTCAGATTGATCGGAACCAATACCAGTAAGATCGTCTTCATCGACAACCGTTTCACCGGTTGGCGCACTCATTACTGGCGCATCGTCTAGCACCTCGATTGGCAATACATATTGGTTAGAATCATCACCATCACCATCAACAGCAACAACATCAAACGGTATTGTTAGTGTATCGAGGTTGCTCGGTGTCGTGGCGTGATTGAGAGGTCCAAGCAAGGTAAACGTGTAAGCACCGTCATCAGTCAGCACTAATGTGAAAATTGGCGTTCCGCCTGGGTCAGTTGCACCTTGGTAGGTGGTCGTGTTAGCAGCACCTGTGATCTCGGTGATCTTAATACCTTCATTGCCAGACGATAGCGTCGCTTCTAGAGTTGAGATATTGCGTAGTTCGTAAACCTCAACTTTGTCTGCACCTTCAGTCGTAACAAATGCACCTGTCGCCTGAGCGACAACAGAACCTAAATCGTCTTCATCAACGACAAATGTACTCGCAACCGTCGTATCAGTGATCGTTGGCGCATCATCGAGCACCTCAATTGGCAATACATATTGGTTAGAATCATCGCCATCACCATCAACAGCAACAACATCAAACGGTATTGTTAATGTATCGAGGTTATTTGGTGTCGTAGCGTGATTGAGAGGGCCAAGCAAGGTAAACGTATAAGCACCGTCATCAGTCAGTACTAGTGTAAAAATTGGCGTTCCACCTGGGTCCGTTGCCCCTTGGTAGGTAGTCGTGTTAGCGGCACCTGTGATCTCAGTGATCTTAATACCTTCATTGCCCGACGATAGCGTCGCTTCCAGCGTTGAGATATTGCGTAGTTCGTAAACCTCTACTTGGTCTGCACCTTCCGTGGTAACAAACGAGCCTGCCGCCTGAGCGACAATAGAGCCTAAATCGCCTTCATCAACGACAAACGTACTCGCAACAGTAATATCAGTGATGGTTGGCACATCATCCGTCACCGTGATCTTCAGATCGATCGCATTCGATTTATCTTGGTCGAAATCTTCAGCTACAACAGAGAAGTTAAGGTTAATCGCGTTTTCACCCGCGCCATCAAGGTGCTTAAGTGGTTTAAACAATTCGAATTGATAGCTGTTATCTGAGGTATCGAAAATAATTTCGAACACCGCTTCATTACTCGCTGCTGTTTGAGCAACGTAAGTAAATGTTGTGCCGCTTTGCGACACAGCTTGCCACTCTAAGCTTTCTCCATCAGAGGTTAAGCCCGCAATCACTAAATTTTCATTAACCAACTCATACTTCACAACGCCATCGGCACCTTCATCAATCGTGAATAGTCCATTAATAATGGTGTCTTCAGATTGATCTGAACCAATACCAGTAAGATCGTCTTCATCGACAACCGCTTCACCCGTTGGCGCCGTCATTACTGGCGCACCATCAAGCACCTCGATTGGCAATACATATTGGTTAGAATCATCCCCATCACCATCAACGGCAACGACATCGAATGGAATCGTTAAGGTATTGGAGTTCGGGCTTGTTGGATGGTTCAGAGGACCTAACAACGTAAAGCTATAAGAGCCATCATCACCTAATCCCAACGTGAAGATTGGCGTTCCACTTGTCGTCGTACCTTGATAGGTCGTTGTGTTAGCCGCCCCTGTGATTTCTGTAATAGAAATCGCTTCAGTTCCAGAGGTCAATGTCGCTTCAAGAGCTGAGATATTACGCAGTTCGTAAACCTCTACTTGGTCTGCACCTTCCGTGGTAACAAACGAGCCTGTCGCCTGAGCGACAACAGAGCCTAAATCGTCTTCATCAACGACAAACGTACTAGCAATAGTCGTATCAGTGATGGTTGGCACATCATCCGTCACCGTGATCTTCAAATCGATCGCATTCGATTTATCTTGGTCGAAGTCTTCAGCTACAACAGAGAA
>NZ_JBFRSC010000021.1:269825-402236 GCF_041473335.1 Vibrio sp. 10N.222.55.C7 | reverse complement strand
GAACACCGCTTCATTACTCGTTGCTGTTTGAGCAACGTAAGTAAATGTTGTGCCGCTTTGTGAAACAGCTTGCCACTCTAAACTTTCTCCATCAGAAGTTAAGCCAGTCAGAACCAAATCTTCATCGACCAACTCATACTTCACAACACCATCGGCGCCTTCATCGACCGTGAACAGCCCGTTGATAATTGTGTCTTCAGATTGATCCGAACCAATGCCAGTAAGATCGTCTTCATCGACAACGGTGTCACCAGTCGGCGCCGTCATCACAGGCACATCATCGAGCACCTCGATTGGCAATACATACTGATTAGAATCATCTCCATCGCCATCAACCGCAACGACATCGAATGGAATCGTTAAGGTATTAGAATTCGGACTTGTTGGATGATTTAAAGGACCTAACAGCGTAAACGTATAAGAGCCATCATTCGCTAGCGCGAGCGTGAAGATAGGAGTCCCGCTTGTCGTCGTACCTTGATAGGTCGTCGTGTTAGCCGCCCCGGTGATTTCTGTAATAGAAATCGCTTCAGTTCCAGAGGTTAATGTCGCTTCAAGCGCTGAGACATTACGCAGTTCGTAAACTTCTACTAGGTCAGCACCTTCTGTCGTAACAAATGCACCTGTTGCTTGAGACACCACAGACCCAAGATCATCTTCATCAACGACAAATGTACTCCCAACAGTCGTATCAGTGATAGTTGGCGCATCATCGAGCACCTCAATTGGCAATACATATTGGTTAGAATCATCGCCGTCACCATCAACGGCTACAACATCAAACGATATTGTTAATGTATCGAGGTTATTTGGTGTCGTAGCGTGATTGAGAGGGCCAAGTAAAGTAAACGTATAAGCACCGTCATCAGTCAGCACTAATGTGAAGATTGGCGTTCCGCCTGAGTCCGTTGCACCTTGGTAGGTGGTCGTGTTAGCAGCACCTGTGATTTCAGTGATCTTAATACCTTCATTGCCCGACGATAGCGTCGCTTCTAGCGTTGAGATATTACGTAGTTCGTAAGCCTCTACTTGGTCTGCACCTTCCGTGGTAACAAACGATCCTGTCGCCTGAGCGACAACAGAGCCTAAATCGTCTTCATCAACGACAAACGTACTAGCAATAGTCGTATCAGTGATGGTTGGCACATCATCCGTCACCGTGATCTTCAAATCGATCGCATTCGATTTATCTTGGTCGAAATCTTCTGCAACAACAGAAAAATTAAGGTTAATCACGTTTTCATCGGCACCATCAGGGTGCTTGAGAGGTTTAAACAGTTCAAACTGATAGCTGTTGTTTGAGGTATCGAAAATAATTTCGAACACCGCTTCATTACTCGCTGCTGTTTGAGCAACGTAAGTAAATGTTGTGCCGCTTTGTGAAACAGGTTGCCACTCTAAACTTTCTCCATCAGAGGTTAAGCCAGTCAGAACCAAATCTTCATCAACCAGTTCATACTGCACAACACCATCGGCACCTTCATCAACCGTGAATAACCCATTAATAATGGTATCTTCAGATTGATCTGAACCAATGCCAGTAAGATCGTCTTCATCGACAACCATGTCACCAGTCGGCGCTGTCATTACTGGCGTATCATCGAGCACCTCGATTGGCAATACATATTGGTTAGAATCATCGCCATCGCCATCAACCGCAACGACATCGAATGGAATCGTTAAGGTATTGGAATTCGGACTTGTAGGATGATTTAGAGGACCTAACAACGTAAAGGTATAAGAGCCATCATTCGCTAGCGCGAGCGTGAAGACAGGAGTCCCGCTTGTCGTCGTACCTTGATAGGTCGTTGTGTTAGTCGCCCCTGTGATTTCTGTAATAGAAATAGCTTCAGTTCCAGAGGTTAATGTCGCTTCAAGCGCTGAGACATTACGCAGTTCGTAAACTTCTACTAGGTCAGCACCTTCTGTCGTAACAAATGCACCTGTCGCCTGAGACACAACAGACCCAAGATCATCTTCATCAACGACAAATGTACTCCCAACAGTCGTATCAGTGATAGTTGGCGCATCATCGAGCACCTCAATTGGCAATACATATTGGTTAGAATCATCGCCGTCACCATCAACAGCAACAACATCAAACGGTATTGTTAATGTATCGAGGTTATTTGGTGTCGTAGCGTGATTGAGAGGGCCAAGCAAGGTAAACGTATAAGCACCGTCATCAGTCAGTACTAGTGTAAAAATTGGCGTTCCACCTAGGTCAGTTGCCCCTTGGTAGGTGGTCGTGTTAGCGGCACCTGTGATCTCAGTGATCTTAATACCTTCATTGCCCGACGATAACGTCGCTTCCAGCGTTGAGATATTGCGTAGTTCGTAAACCTCGACTTGGTCTGCACCTTCCGTGGTAACAAACGAGCCTGCCGCCTGAGCGATAACAGAGCCTAAATCGCCTTCATCAACGACAAACGTACTCGCAACCGTCGTATCAGTGATGGTTGGCACATCATCCGTCACTGTGATCTTCAGATCGATCGCATTCGATTTATCTTGGTCGAAATCTTCTGCAACAACAGAGAAGTTAAGGTCAATCGTGTTTTCATCAGAGCCATCAGGGTGTTTAATTGGTTTAAACAGTTCGAATTGATAGCTGTTATCCGAGGTATCGAAAATAATCTCGAACACCGCTTCATTACTCGCTGCTGTTTGAGCAATGTAAGTAAATGTTGTGCCGCTTTGTGAAACAGCTTGCCACTCTAAACTTTCTCCATCAGAGGTTAAGCCAGTCAGAACCAAATCTTCATCGACCAACTCATACTTCACGACGCCATCGGCGCCTTCATCAACCGTGAATAACCCATTAATAATGGTACCTTCAGATTGATCTGAACCAATACCAGTAAGATCGTCTTCATCGACAACCATTTCACCAGTCGGCGCCGTCATTACTGGCGCACCATCAAGCACCTCGATTGGCAATACATATTGGTTAGAATCATCCCCATCACGATCAACAACAACAACATCAAACGGTATGGTTAATGTATCGAGGTTGCTCGGTGTCGTAGCGTGATTGAGAGGACCAAGCAAGGTAAACGTGTAAGCACCATCATCAGTCAGTACTAATGTGAAGATTGGCGTCCCGCTCGCGTCAGTTGCGCCTTGGTAGGTGGTCGTGTTAGCGGCACCTGTGATCTCAGTGATCTTAATACCTTCATTGCCCGACGATAGCGTCGCTTCCAGCGTTGAGATATTGCGTAGTTCGTAAACCTCAGCTTGGTCAGCACCTTCTGTGGTAACAAACGAGCCTGTCGCCTGAGCGACAACAGTGCCTAAATCATCTTCATCAACGACAAACGTACTCGCAACAGTCGTATCAGTGATGGTTGGCACATCATCCGTCACCGTGATCTGCAGATCGACCGCATTCGATTTATCTTGGTCGGAATCTTCAGCCACAACAGAGAAATTAAGGTCAATGGTGTTTTCAGCCGCGCCACCAGGGTGCTTAATTGGTTTAAACAGTTCGAATTGATAACTGTTATCTGAGGTATCGAAAATAATCTCGAACACCGCTTCATTACTCGTTGCAGTTTGAGCAACATAAGTAAATGTTGTGCCGTTTTGTGAAACAGCTTGCCACTCTAGACTTTCTCCATCAGAGGTTAAGCCAGTCAGAACCAAATCTTCATCAACCAGTTCATACTTCGCAACACCATCGGCGCCTTCATCAACCGTGAATAATCCATTAATAATGGTGTCTTCAGATTGATCGGAACCAATACCAGTGAGGTCATCCTCATCGACAACTGTTTCCCCTGTAGGTGCTGTCATCACTGGTACATCGTCTTTAACATTAACGAGGATCTCAGCGGCTTCTGGTGTACTAGAGCCTCCAGACAGTGCAGAACGGTCGCCATCGGCATCAACAGCATAAATTGGCAATGCAAAAGTTAGCAGCGTATCTTCAGCGCCTTGATGTGAAAGGTCTTCATACAGATTAAATTCGTAGCTCCCCAATGAAGGGCTATCAATTTTAACGTCAAAGACCGTAATTCTCGAACCATTGACCTCAACATAACCTTCGTAAGTTCTTACACCGTTGGTTTCATCAATCAACTCAAGTAGCACAGCCTCGCCATTTGAAACCAAGCTGCCACCAGTATTAAATTCTGCAGGTTCAAGTTCATAATGGTCAATGATGTCACTTTCAAAAATGTCCGCGGTGATACTGCCAGTGCCAGACACTGGCGCCGTGCCCTCTTGTGAGCCGCCAACAATACCCGCTTCATCAACATCAATACTGTCAACATTAGTGATAACAGGGCTATCGCCATCAGTAATGGCAATGTTGATCGTATTGGTTACAACATCTTGGTCAAAATCGGTAATCGTGATTGGCAAAGCGAACGTCAGTGAATCGGTACCCACTTGTTCTATCGGATTAGACTGCTCGAATTTATAGGTGCCATCGGTATCTAGAGAGATAGTGAGAACAACCTCACCTCGACCTTGGATGGACAGAGTAATCGTTGTTCCATCGTCAGACAGTCTCGCAAGCGTGTTTTGATTGTCACTGAGCAACCCATCAAACTGGTCGAGTGCACTTGCATCAAATACGACTGATTGAAGATTATCACTACCAATATTGGAGAACGTTCCTTCGATTGCCGCGCTGCTAGTTTCAACGTTAGTGATATTGACACTTTCAGCTGACGGATCTATCCCATCAACCACGGCGACTTGCGCATTGATTGGTGTTGCTAATGGGTTTCCGGCGGAGTCTTCACCTTGAATATCAAAAGTGATGTTAATTTGATCGCCTGTATAAGAAACCTGACCACCGCCAACAGACGGTACATGATCAATCGGTTGAGAAATCGTTGTGGTTAGAGAAAGCTCAATGTTATTGCCAACACTGACGGCATCAATGTCGATACGTAATACTTCGTCGGTACCTTGAACACCAATGATAGAATTAGTCGCCGCGTCATACGTGAAGGTGACGGGCTGGCCACTTGAAGTAATGTCGCTGTTTAATTCACTAAGCAGTGAAGCGAGGGATAGCGTTTCTGGTACGAAAGAGTCAGGAGCGAGAGCTAAACTACCAGCAATAATCGTTTCTGTGGTTGTTATAGATTGGGGATAAGTATTGCCAGATATGGAGCCTTCAGTCAGTGTTTCACTGATTGATTGACCACCTGATGAACGAGTGATAGATCTGAATTCTTCTCTGTCTTCATCAACAGTTTGTTCTGCTAGACCAGCGGTCTCAAAGAAAGTCGATGGATGAGTTTCAGTGTAGTTATAGTCAATCGTCACAAAGCCGGCATTTGCAGAGCCTAGTCCGCCACCAGCCGCTGTTGCCTCTAAGATTTGAGTCGGATCGGCACCACCTAAAATGGCTTCTTGGATAGCAGCAAATTCATCATCAAAATCTCCCGCATCGGCTTGCTGTAAATCAAAATTAACTTCTCCAGCGATCGGAGCATCAGCCCACGCTAAATCTTGATCAACACAGCCAACGCAATTGCTTGCCACCTCAGTGACACCGTTTGGGGTACCTAATACAAGCTCTGCTTGGTTGGCAGTGATAACAATCTCGTTTTCACGAATAATATCTCCAGCTGAAATTTTCCGTGCGCTTCCGTCAGACTTAACTGCAATGACTTCTCCACTCACTACCTCTACAACTGCAGCTTGGCGCGAAACTTCAATACCCATATATCCCCCGAGGTCACAAAATGCTGTATTGCCCAACATCGTGAAAATGATAGTAATAACGGTTTCAGGCTTAAATTATATTCAGAACTTATTCTCTGCATTAACAATCAATTACATAGACTGATGTATGTGATGAGTCAGTTCTGTTTCGCCTGTTTTTTTTATAGTTTACTTAACCTTAAGCCTAGTCTTCATTATCCGAAATGTCATGTCTGTGCGAAGTGACTTCTTTTCACAAATCTAGGCATTCACTTTAGTTTGTTCATGGACTAAGCAAAAGTTTATAGGGTGTTGATTAATATGCAATAAAAAGCATATCTTAATTACACCTCAAATTTTTATAAATATATACAGTAATAAAGTTGATAAATCATTAGGATTTATGGGCGATTGATAGGGTCGATATATACCTAAACCCCAAAGAAGAACTAAATCCCATATTTGAGACAAGGTGCAGCATAAAGCTGATGAGAAACTGTTCAAACACCGTATATGGCGTCAATTACATATACAACAATTAGAGTATTGAATGGGTATGCAGGGACAATGAGTAGAAGTTGCAAATGGATATTTCGAGGTATCCAAAAAAAGCCCACTAAGTTGAACCTTAGTGGGCTTTAAAATCAGTATATAGCGTTATGCTGTTAGCAATGACACACAACTATTTAGCAAGGCGATTTGCAGTCCAGACGTAAAGCAGCTCGAGAGCAATCGTCGCACCAGCCAATGCCGTAATTTCGCTTTGGTCATAGGCAGGAGACACTTCTACAACGTCCATACCAACCATGTTGATACCCTGTAAGCCACGGATGATTTTGAGCACTTTATCTGAGTTCAAACCACCACATACTGGTGTGCCGGTACCCGGAGCAAAAGCAGGATCCAGACAATCGATATCAAACGTTAAGTACACTGGCTTATTACCAACAATACCTTTCACTTGAGCAATGATATCGTCCACGCTCATGTCGTTCGCTTGCATCGCGTTAATAACGTTAAAGCCGTGCCCTTCCTGCTTGTACTCTGTACGAATACCAATTTGCACTGAATGTTCAGGCGAAATTAAACCTTCATTTGGCGCATGGTAGAACATAGTACCGTGATCGTAACGACTACCCTGACTGTAAGTGTCAGTGTGCGCGTCGAAGTGAATCAGAGCCATCTCACCGTACTTCTTGCCATATGCTCTTAACAAAGGCAGTGTAATGAAGTGATCGCCACCTAAACCTAACAGAGTTTTACCACTGTTTAGAATCGCATCAGCCGCTGCTTCTAAACGTTGAGTTAGGTCTTCTGCATCACCGCAATCAAACACAAGGTCGCCAGCATCAATGACCGAGGTGTGTTCAAATACATTGAAGTCCCAAGGGAATTTTTTACCTTCCCACGCCAAGTTTACTGACGCACGACGAATCGCATCAGGTCCCATACGAGCACCCGGACGACCAGACGTCGCCATATCTAACGGCGCGCCCAACACAACCACATCAGCATCGTTGTCGATTGGGTTTTGCACCAATGGACGACGCATAAACGTCATCGCATTGGAGTACAACGAGTAATCTGGTTTCGTAAATAGATCGTTCATTAAAAATCCTCAAGATAGGTGTAACCCATCAAGCCTTGCTCTAACTCTTCAAGTACGCTTTGCTGCTCTTGCGCTGGTACTTTCGCGGTGACCAATTCTTTGTACTTCTGACGAATTAGGTCCATATCGATATGAACGTAACGCATCATGTCTTCTACTGTGTCGCCTTCGTTGATGTAGTCAATGTTCGCTTCTCCGCTTTCATCAACATTCACCACAACACTGTGCGTATCACCAAATAGGTTATGCATATCGCCCAAGATCTCTTGGTACGCGCCTACTAGGAAGAAGCCCATTAGGTATGGTTCATCTGGGTTCCACGCTGGCACTGGCAATGTTGTTTCAATGCCTTGACCATCAACATACTGGTCAATCGTACCGTCAGAGTCACAAGTGATGTCCAACACCACAGCACGACGCTCATCCGCATTATCTAAACCGCTCAGTGGCAATACAGGGAACACCTGATCAATACCCCAAGCATCTGGCAATGACTGGAATAGTGAAAAGTTCACGAAGAACTTGTCCGCTAAACGCTCGCTCAACTCATCCAAAATTGGACGGTGGTAACGGTTCTTTGTGCTCATGCGAGTGCTAAGCTCGTAGTTAATACGCAAAGACATTTGCTCTGCCCAAGCACGATGCTGAAGATTCAGCATACCGGTCGCAAATTGGTTGTGCGCTTCTGCAATATCGCTCTGAGTGTCGTTATAGATCTCAATCAACGCACGGTCATCATTACCTGCATCTAACTCTAAGAAGTTCTTCCACATGTTGTTTAGCAACAGTGGTGCGTCTGCTTCTGGCGCAGCCATATCTTCCGGTGAGTAGCTTTCAGTACCAATCACGTTGGTGATCAACACAGCATGGTGCGCAGTCAGTGAGCGACCAGACTCCGAAATAATCACAGGTTGTGGCTGATTGTAGAGTTTACAAATATCCCCTACTGTCATCACGATGTTACGAGCGTACTCAAGCAAGCCGTAATTCATTGAGTTTGAAGATTGGCTACGCGTGCCGTCGTAATCGACTGCCAAGCCACCACCAACATCTAAGAACTTCAGTTGAGCGCCAATATCACGCAGTTCACAGTAGAAACGAGCCGCTTCACTCACGCC
This sequence comes from Vibrio sp. 10N.222.55.C7, assembly GCF_041473335.1. Lineage (NCBI taxonomy): Bacteria > Pseudomonadati > Pseudomonadota > Gammaproteobacteria > Vibrionales > Vibrionaceae > Vibrio > Vibrio sp. 10N.222.55.C7. The sequence goes on along the minus strand of NZ_JBFRSC010000021.1, from coordinate 393,845 downwards.
ATTTCGCACGTCACGAATGTTTGCCATTTGTGAACCTAGGTGGAAGTGCACGAGTTCAAGTACATCCAGCTGGTCTTCGGCTTTCAAGCGTTCGATAACAGTAAGCACTTGTGATGCAGACAAACCGAATTTCGACTTCTCACCACCACTTGCTTGCCATTTACCTGCACCTTGAGAAGCAAGACGAATACGTAAACCCAAACGAGGTTTTACGCCAAGTGCTTTCGCTTCAGAAAGAACAAGATCAAGCTCAGACAACTTCTCTAGAACGATAAAGACTTTGTGGCCTAGCTTTTCGCCAATCAGTGCAAGGCGGATGTATTCTCTGTCTTTGTAACCGTTACACACGATCACAGAGCTCGCTTTTTGAGCCAACGCCAGTACCGCTAATAGTTCAGGTTTGCTGCCCGCCTCTAGTCCTAGCTGCTTTTGCTCTAATTGAGCTTGGCTCGCTAAGATCTCATCAACCACTTCTTTTTGTTGGTTAACTTTAATCGGATAAACAAGTAGGTAACGATTGTCGTACTGATATTCGTCGATCGCTTGGTTAAATGCGTTACAGATATTGTGCACACGTTGATGCACTATTTGAGGAAAACGCACAAGAGCAGGTAAACCAATATTTCTTTGCTCTAACTGTTTTACGATCTTACTTAGTGGGACTTGATGATCCGTCTCGCTCGGTGAAACATACACCTCACCGTTATCATCAATTCCATAAAAACCTTGGCTCCAGTGCTTTACATTATACTCAGCACGGATGCGTTCCAAATTAACCGAATTTTCCAATTCTAGAGACCTCACACTATAGGGCCATCGACAGAAGATACCTCTTTGGAATAGCGAGGTATAACCCAACAAAAAGCGTTCAAAAACGATTTGTTGGCTGCATTAACCGATATTATTAAGAGCGAGTCCAACCATTGATATTTGTGGTGACGATTACGTTTTTTTATCGACAGATCGACTTAAAATGACAGGTAAGGAATTACAAGGTTTTAGGGTAAAAAACAGGCTGAAGCGCATTAAATATAAAGCAATTTCTCACATTAAATTAGGGAGAAAAAATGTGCAGAAACCAAAAGATTTTTAGTAAATTGAGTGAGGTTAAGTCAGAGTTGTGACAAATATAAGCACTTCACAATCTGAACTCTCGCTATCACCAACACAGCTTGTGTCCCGCGATTCGATGCCGATAAACACTTCATTCTTCCTACTAGAACTCGCTCACTTCAATGTTGTAACCGCTCAATTTTTGAACTTTTCTCGCGCATATCTTGTATTCGGTTCAATCTTCTTGTAATTTTAACTGACCAACCAATCGGTCAGCCTTCGAATTTAGGGGATACTATGAGCCATAATCTAGACCTTGAACCAAACACGTCGAGCACCAACGACATGGATCAAATATTCAACCGACAACAAGATCACTACCGTAACAACGTTAATCCAACACTTGATCAGAGACGAAATGATCTCTCAGTCTTGAAAAAACTATTAATGCGCTACCAAGAGCAGTTAATTGAAGCGGTATCAGAAGATTATGGCCATCGAGCAGAGCACGACAGCTTAATTGCTGACATCACCCCTTCCCTACACCAGATCAATTACAGTGATAAAAACCTTAAGAAGTGGTTGAAGCCTTCACGTCGAAAAGCCGGCTTGATGCTAACACCAGCCAAGATTACTGTGCATTATCAGCCAGTAGGTGTGGTTGGTATCATCGTGCCTTGGAACTTCCCAGTCATGCTCTCTTTAGGCCCTCTGATCACAGCGTTAGCAGCGGGCAACACGGCGATGCTCAAGATGTCGGAGTTTACTCCAGCGACCAACCGAGTTTTAAAAGCGATGTTGGCCGAAGGCTTTAGTGAAGATCAGGTTGCGATTATCGAAGGCGAAGCTGACGTTTCCGCTAAATTTAGCCAACTGCCGTTTGACCATATCCTTTTCACAGGCTCAACCGCTGTGGGTAAACACGTTATGAGAGCAGCGGCTAACAACTTAACACCAGTTACCTTGGAATTAGGCGGCAAATCTCCAACCATCATTGCCCCTGACTTTGATGTAGCTGACGCTGTTGAACGTATCTTGTTTGCCAAGAGTCTAAACGCTGGCCAGATATGTGTAGCGCCTGATTACATCTTATTGCCGCGAGAAAAATCAGACGAGTTCATCACAGCCTATAAGCGTTATTTCAAGAAGCTTTATAAAGCCGGTATTGAGAGCAAAGACTTAACCTCAGTGATCAACATGCGCCAATACAATCGCTTGAAAGGTGTCATTGAAGACGCACAAGCCAAAGGCGCGGTTATTCACACGGTAACCGAACAAGCACAAGACGATGTAAACCACAGAATGACGCCGCACCTTCTCACCGAAGTGAACGATGAGATGCTCGCGATGCAAGAAGAGCTGTTTGGTCCTGTTTTGCCTATCGTGCCTTATGATTCCATCGAAGAAGCAATCAATTACATCACAGAGAGAGAACGCCCACTGGCTCTGTACCTAATGAGCCATAATAAAGAAACCCAAGACAAGCTTTTATCAGACACGCACTCTGGCGGCGTGTGTATTAATGATTCTTTGGTGCATGTGGCTGCAGAAGACGCACCATTCGGTGGCATCGGCCCTTCAGGCATGGGACACTATCACGGCATTGAGGGCTTCAAGACCCTTAGCCATGCCAAAACCGTTCTAAGTAGAGGAAAAATCAACTTCACCAAGTTAATGCATCCTCCTTACAACAACCCAATCAAGAAACTGATGTTCAAAGTACTCAATAGATGATCACCAAAAGACAAAAAATCCTAGATGCTGCACTCCTGCTCTTCTCTCAACAAGGGCTAGAGGGCACATCTACCGGACAAATAGCGAAAACAGCCGGCGTGGCAAAAGCGACGTTGTTCCACCACTTCGAGAATAAATCTCTATTGATTGATGAACTGTTTCGCGAGCTGAAGCTAGAGCTATTCTCGACCCTTCAACCGCACACTGATGTGGCTGTAGAAGATCGCTACCAAACCTTTAAGTTCATGTGGATCACAGGAATTGAGTGGGCATTAGAGAATCCGGTTGCGATGAAGTTCTTCACCAATGTTCATTTCGACCCAACGACTCAAACTCGAGAAGTGATTGTTTCACAGATGTTCGCATCGCTAGACGAGATCATTTTGAAAGGGCAACAAGATGGTGAATTGATGGTGTTGGACATTAACCTTGTTAGACACTTCATTCATAGCCACTTTCTGATTTGTGCAAACTGGCTGATTGAACAAAGCGAGTCTCCACCAGAGCAAACATCGAAGTACATCAACGATAGCTTTGATATGTGTTGGCGCGCCGTTGGTGGGCAAACCAAGTAGCTTTAGCTTTAAGCCCAAGGCTCTAAGCTCTAAGCTCTAAACCCAAAGATATAAGTTCTAGACTCAACTGATTTCCAATAATGATCACTAAAGCGCCACAAAGGCGCTTTAATTATTTGAACACAATTTAATCACCTCAACATATTGACTCAGAGTACTTTCTTTCAGTACCATCCCACCATCATTTCAAAAGAGAATAACGCCATAATGAAGTACTAACATCCTGACATCCGATTTATTTTTATAAAAATCATTTGGACACTCGGGGTTAGTGGGCGTTACTTCATCATCTATTTTCGCGACAAATCAAGCTCTTAAAGATCCGTTTTTTGACAAACAAACATCTTTAAGATCAGTACCTCAAAGACAGGAACCATCTCAATACCGCTTTCTCTCTTTCATTGGTAATCTATCTAAGTAACGCCTTTGGCGATCTGTTGTTAGCATCCAGCAGGAGCTTGCACAGAAAAGCGCCTCACCCCTTTTACTCGTTTACACGTAAAGGGAGGTATTTCTATGCCGACTATATTAGCCAATAATCTCTCATTCCAACTCGATACTGGTGAGTGGTTATTCAAAAACATCACCTTTAATTTGAGCACTCGCCTCACAGGCCTAGTCGGAAGAAATGGGGCTGGAAAGTCATTGTTACTTTCGTTGCTCGTTGGACAAAAACAGCCCACAACGGGCAGTGTTTCGCGCCAAGGTTCAATCGGCTTTTACTCTCAGTTACCATCAACGCTACTGGATACCAACATCACCATCGCTGACTTCTTAGGACTCACCGAAAAGTTAGAAGCGTTAAGCGCCATAGAACAAGGTAGCTGTGAACTGCAGCACTTCAATATCGTTGGCGATGATTGGGATTTGGAGGCGCGTACCCAGCAGTTGCTAGGTACATTAAAGATCACTCGTGATTTGAACACACTTTGTTGCTCTTTGAGTGGTGGGCAACTCGCCCTGTTACAGCTTCATCAGCTATTCGTATCAAATAACGACATACTGATCCTCGATGAGCCTTCGAACCATTTGGATAACGACGGACGCAATTGGCTACTAGAACAATGCCAGTTGTTTGAAGGTAAGGTACTTGTCGTCAGCCATGATCGAAGCTTATTGAGACAAATGGAAGGTATCTACCATCTCAACAGTTTGGGGTTACGTTTCTATAAAGGAAACTACGATGACTACTTCAAACAAATGTCGAATCAGGCCGATGCACTAGATAAACAGATTGCACATCACCAATCCGAAAAGAAACGACTGGAGCGCCAAGCTCAAGCTAATAAGGAAAAAGCACAGCAACGTGAGTCTCAAGGTAATCGACTCAGAAAGTCCGGTAGCCAACCCAAGATATTATTGGATGCGATGAAAGATAAAGCAGGACGAACGCAAGGAGCATCAGCCACTAGTCAAAAGAACTTAAAGGACCAAAACCAACATAAGCTTCAATCTCTTAAAGAACAAAAGGAACAACTAAAACCACAGGCCTTGTATCTACAACAGAGTAATAACAGTAAAAAGAGCTCTTTGTTAACCGTTGAAAACTGCCGCCTTATTTACGGCTCTTGTGCGCCAATCAGTTTCTCTTTATCACAAGGGGAACGGTGTTATCTAACCGGTGCTAACGGGTGTGGAAAGTCGACACTGTTAAAAGCGATTCACGGTCAACACGCCAATTATAAAGGCTCGATTAAGCGCTTAGGGGCGACCGTCTATTTGGATCAACACTTTGGCCTGTTAGACACCAACGATACGATGTTCGATAGTTTAATAACGCATAGCTTTGTATTAACAGAGAGCGACGCGCGAACACTGCTAGCGGGAATTGGATTCAGGCGTGACTCGGTATATCGAAAAGTCGATCACCTCAGTGGTGGAGAGAAAATGAAACTGGCGATGTTGATCGTCAGCCATAAACAGGATTCGCCATTACTGCTGCTCGATGAACCAGACAATCACCTAGACATCGACTCAAAGCAAATATTGGCGTCGGCTTTACGTGACTATCAAGGTGCGTTCATCCTAGTCAGTCATGATACCGATTTTGTTGAGGAGGTTGGCGTAAGCCAAAATCACATACAACTTTAAGCTTCGTAAATTCATTCGCTAAGCTTAGTTAAACGAGCATCGTTCCGGTGCTCGCCTTTCTCACTTGAGACAAGTACACTACGCGCCTCGAACATCTATTCATAAGGCTAAGGTTTGCATACTCTAGAACAATTAAAATCAGGGCAACTAAAAGGTATTAAGCGCTTAAAACTGTCAGAAGGTCTCACCGAGTTTCCATTAGAGATCTTAGAGCTCTCCGATTCGCTAGAGATTCTGGATCTTTCAGGGAATCAGTTATCGGAGCTTCCACAAGAGTTAACACAGCTAACTAATCTACGTATTATCTTTGCGTCGAATAACCTATTTACGCACCTTCCTGATGTTCTTGGGTCACTTCCTAAGCTTGAAATGATCGGTTTCAAGACCAACCAAATCAAAACAGTGAGTGAAGAGTCCCTACCCGCTCAATTGCGCTGGTTAATTCTGACAGATAATGCCATCGAAGTTCTGCCTAACTCACTGGGTGAAAGACCAAGACTGCAAAAGCTAGCACTCGCAGGCAACCAGCTTCGCGCTTTACCTGAGAGTATGGAAGACCTATCCAACCTCGAACTGGTCCGCTTGTCTGCAAACCAACTGACTGAATTCCCTGAGTTCCTTATTAAGCTACCAAAACTTGCTTGGTTAGCCTTTGCGGGCAATCCATTTTGCAAACACCCGAGCAGCTTAGATAGCGTGCCTGCAGTAAGCTCGCAATGCTACTCATTGAATCAAGTGCTTGGTCAAGGTGCATCAGGCGTGATATCTCATGCTAATTGGTTAAACAGTGATTTTGATTTCCCTCAGGAAGTGGCGGTTAAAGTATTCAAAGGCGAAGTGACAAGCGACGGTTACCCACATGATGAACTAGAAGCGTGTCTTCAAGCTGGTCACCATAGCAACTTAGTGAAGCCTATCGCGCAAGTGGACGAACAAGATTACCTTGCGTTGGTGATGGAGCTTATCCCAAGCTGCCATTACAACCTAGGCTTGCCACCGACACTCGATACTTGCACGCGTGATACTTTCCCAGAAGGTTTCGAACTTCCAATCGCGCAAATCGACAACATCGTTACTCAAATGATTGATGTATTTAATCACCTGCATGACAACAAGGTTTGCCACGGTGACTTGTATGCGCACAACACCTTGGTTAATGAACAAGGTCAAATGATCTTTGGTGATTTTGGCGCGGCGACTATCTACGGTTACCTGACTGAAGAGCAGCAACAGGGTATTCGACGCATCGAAGCTCGCGCTCTCAAGTGTTTTATTGAAGACCTATTGACAGTTTGCTCTACTGACGACGTAGATTCAGAACTGTACAAGGAACTTGAAAACTATCACGCATAAGGGCTGCCAAGCCTAAGTAGCCAATCAAGGTTCGATCGAAATGAAAAAAGCTAACGTTTGACGTTAGCTTTTTTGCTTTTGGAGCTTGATGAGTCAAATCCGAGTTAACTAGCTTCCACCTGAACAAGCTTAAGGTAGGAGTGAAGCTCTTGGTTTTTATATTCCACCGCCGAGTGGATATTCAAGTCTTTACACGCAACCGCATCAAACTGGTAACGATTGTCACCTTTACTGATTTCAACTTGCAGCAACCCGCTTTTCAACAGCCAATGACCTTGAGTTTCAAACCGATCAAACAAGCGGTATTCCGTTAGACTGCCATCCGAATGAAAGTGAACCTCAGTAATATACCCTGCTGGGCAACTTTTTACCCAAGTACGCCCTAAGACATCTTCTTCAACAAAGTTTCTTTTGCTCTCGCACCACTTTAAATAATCGGCACTCTCGCTCAGTTCACTATCAAGGTCATTCTTAGACAGTAACGTTTGGTCTTGCTGTTCACGACAGTAAAGCTGAAGTAGTGTCTGCTGGTTATTACTCATAAACCGCCATCCCTAGCTAGTCAATCTAATCCAATCTGGCTTAAGCTACCAACTCATAAGAGACAACATACAGCTGAGAAATACCTGGGTAGATGTCTTGAATCACATCTTTCAGAACTTGCAGCGACATGTTCTCTTGCTGAGCATGGAACTCACCTAAGTCATCAAACAGGATTGGTTCAACGCTAATGATCTTAAGATTACAGAATACACGTCCCTGCTCTAGCGTGGATACTTCTACAACACTGCCCGGCTGGTAATCGCGCTCAGATTCATCGCGAATAGTAATGGTCTTTTTGCCTGAAAGGATATCGGTTTCAAAACGTTCGAAGAACGTCATAGTAGTAGGTGCGGTCATTTATCTCGGTCGCTTAACATTTAAAGGTTAGGTAAATGTTTATATACCAGAATGCTTGTTCAAGCGAATAAAAAATTAGATGCGAGATGCGAGATGCGAGAAAATATGGCAAAGCTAAATTACAGGCAATAAAAAAGGAGAACCGAAGTTCTCCTTTTCTTAAACCTTTAAGCTAACTCTAAATTATAGAGATGCTTTCGCTTTTTCAACTAGAACAGCAAATGCTGCTTTGTCGAATACTGCGATGTCAGCAAGAATCTTACGGTCGATCTCGATAGATGCTTTCTTAAGGCCATTGATGAAACGGCTGTAAGATAGACCATTTTGACGAGATGCCGCGTTGATACGTGCAATCCAAAGTTGACGGAATTGACGTTTCTTGTTGCGACGGTCACGGTAAGCGTATTGACCAGCTTTGGTAACTGCTTGGAAAGCTACGCGGTAAACACGTGAACGTGCTCCGTAGTAACCTTTAGCTTGTTTTAGAACTTTCTTATGACGTGCACGAGCTTGTACACCACGTTTTACGCGAGGCATTATGCTTCTCCTAAACTAAACGAATTTATAAACTAAAAAGAATTAAGCGTATGGCATCATACGTAGAACTTGAGCAACTTCACATTTAGGAAGGATCGAGTTCGGACGTAGCTGACGCTTGTTCTTAGTAGTACGCTTAGTCAGGATGTGACGTTTACCAGCGTGCTTAAACTTAATACCACCAGCAGTTTTCTGGAAACGCTTAGCAGCACCTTTGTTGGTTTTCATCTTAGGCATGATGAATAACTCCGCATTGTTGAGTTGTTAATAACATAGTAATTAGGGCGAATAAAACCCCGCAACCTGAGGCTGCAGGGTTCAATTACTTGCAAAGCCGTTAATTACTTCTTTTTAGGGGCCAACACCATGATCATCTGGCGACCTTCAATTCTCGTTGGGAAAGATTCGACTACTGCAAATTCTTCAGTATCCGCTTTCAAACGATTAAGAACGTCAACACCGATTTCTTGGTGAGCCATTTCGCGGCCACGGAAGCGAATTGTTACCTTCACTTTGTTGCCGTCTTCTAGGAAACCAGTCAGGTTGCGTAGTTTTACCTGATAGTCTCCAATATCAGTTCCAGGTCGGAATTTAATTTCCTTGATCTGAACCTGCTTTTGCTTCTTCTTCTGCTCTTTCGCAGCTTTGCTCTTCTCGAAGAGGAACTTACCGTAGTCCATCACACGACAAACTGGCGGCTCGGCGTTAGGGCTGATCTCTACAAGATCCATACCAGCTTCATTTGCAGCTTCCATCGCTTCAGCGATTGATACTACACCAACAGCTTCGCCGTCTGCGCCAGTTAGACGCACTTCACGAACGCCACGAATGTCACCGTTTAAACGGTGCTGGTTTTGTTTGGCCGGTTGTTGGCCACGTCTTCCGCCTTTAATAGCTATTCCTCCAGATTGAGCTTACGGCTTGAAACCTCGGCTTGGATGTATGAAATAAAGTCATCCACTTTAAATTTGCCAAGGTCCTTACCTTTACGTGTACGTACTGCAATTTCGCCGGCTTCCATTTCTTGGTCACCACACACAAGCATGAACGGTACACGTTTCAAAGTATGTTCGCGGATTTTAAAGCCAATCTTCTCATTTCTCAAGTCTGCTTTGACTCTAAATCCACTTTTTTGCAGTTTTTTCGTAATTTCTTGTACATATTCAGACTGTTTGTCTGTAATGCCCATGACAACTGCTTGTTCTGGCGCCAACCACGTTGGGAAGAAGCCAGCGTATTCTTCAATAAGAATACCGATGAAGCGTTCTAGTGAACCTAAAATCGCGCGGTGGATCATAACTGGCGTGTGACGCTCGTTATCTTCACCTACGTAAGTAGCACCTAAACGTTCTGGTAATGCAAAATCGAGCTGCACTGTACCACATTGCCAAGCGCGGTCCAAACAATCATGCAAAGTAAATTCAATCTTAGGTCCGTAGAACGCACCCTCGCCTTCTTGAATCTCGTATGCAATCTCTAATGCTTCTAGCGCTTGCTTAAGGTCAGCCTCTGCACGGTCCCACATTTCGTCTGAACCTACACGCTGTTCTGGACGAGTCGATAGCTTAACAACAATGTTTTCGAAACCGAAAGTTGTATAAGTATCGTAAACCATATCAATACAAGCTTTAACTTCTTGTTGAACTTGGTCTTCAGTACAGAATACGTGAGCATCATCTTGAGTGAAGCCACGAACACGCATAATGCCGTGAAGTGCGCCAGACGGCTCGTTACGGTGACATGAGCCAAACTCAGCCATACGTAGCGGTAGATCACGGTAAGATTTCAAACCTTGGTTGAAGATTTGAACGTGGCCAGGACAGTTCATTGGCTTGATAGCGTATTCACGGTTCTCAGAAGAAGTTGTGAACATTGCTTCAGCGTACTTATCCCAGTGACCAGAGCGTTCCCAAAGAACACGGTCCATCATTAATGGGCCTTTAACTTCTTGGTAATCGTACTCAGTCAGTTTTTGACGAATAAATACTTCTAGCTCACGGAAGATAGTCCAACCGTTATGGTGCCAGAACACCATGCCTGGTGCTTCTTGCTGCATGTGGAATAGGTCAAGCGCTTTACCGATTTTACGGTGGTCACGTTTAGCCGCTTCTTCTAGGCGCACAAGGTGAGCTTTAAGCGCCTTCTTGTCGTGGAATGCAGTGCCGTAGATACGTTGAAGCATCTTGTTGTCACTGTTACCACGCCAGTAAGCACCCGCTACGTTAAGTAGAGTAAAGTGCTGACAGAAGCTCATGTTAGGCACGTGTGGACCACGACACATATCGATGTATTCTTCGTGATGGTACAGGCCTGGACGATCGTCTTTAGAAACGTTCTCGTCCAAGATTTCAATCTTGTAAGTCTCGCCGCGAGCTTCGAATGCGTCGCGCGCTTCCTGCCAGCTAACTTTCTTCTTAACAACCTGGTACTTGGTCTTCGCTAACTCTTTCATGCGCTTTTCAATCTTTTCTAGATCTTCTTGCGTTAGAGAGTGCTCAAGGTCGATATCGTAGTAGAAACCGTTATCGATAGTAGGACCGATCGCCATTTTCGCTTCTGGAAAAAGCTGCTTAACCGCGTGGCCTAAAAGGTGAGCACAAGAGTGACGAACGATCTCAAGGCCATCAACTTCATCTTTAGCTGTGATGATTTCTAGGCTTGCATCGTTTTCGATAAGATCACAAGCATCAACACGCTCGCCGTCTACACGACCAGCAATGGTTGCTTTCGCAAGACCAGGACCGATTGATAGGGCAACATCTAGAGTTGATACAGGGTTGTCAAATTGACGCTGACTACCGTCAGGAAGAGTAATAATTGGCATTATTTGTCCTTTACAGTGGTGTTGCACACCAAGCAACACATGAAAATGTTTAATATATGTCTTTCAATCAACGAGTACGCTGATTGGGGATATATGCATAATAAATATACCCACATAGAAGCAAATACAGATGCCCTATTTGTAGGTATCCGAGCATTGTAACGAAATAATATAAAATGACAATGATGCGCTGTGGGTATGGCGCCGAAGCCGCCCCTCTCCCCTGCAGTCAAATTCAGGCAATTCGCACGCCTATCGTGTTATAGACGCAATAAGTCTTCTTGCATAGGATTGATGAAGCGAAACAAAAGAGGTAAATGTAGGGTATTGATATTCTGAGCCTCAACCATTCTTTTTACTCTGAACAAAAATATAGACTCATAAGAGTAATTTTTGGGAGTATTTTCGTCAGTGGTTTGGCAAATGACTTATTGGCAGGGAACACTATTTGGGGCTGTAATACATCTAACCTAGAGATTAAATTTAGCCCCGATGCATTAAATCGCTTCTTCGCACAATTTTGCTGACTTTGATTTAGACAGACTAGTTTCTTTTTTTATCATAGCTGCACATTTTTCACCGATCATAATAGACGGTGCATTAGTATTTCCCGACACAATAATAGGCATGATAGATGCATCCGCTACTCTTAAGCTTTTTAGCCCATGAACTTTTAGCTCATTATCAACGACTGCCATTGCATCATTGCCCATCTTACAAGTACCAACGGGGTGATAGATGGATTGACTGTATTTTGTCGCAGCTTCCAACAATTGTTCATCCGTTTGATACTTTGAACCTGGTACAAACTCTTCAGAAATAACCGAAGATAAAGGACTCGCATCGGTGATTTCTCTCGCTACCTTTATCGCGTTTATTGCAACAGCTTTATCTTTAGGGTGCGAGAGATAGTTAGGTTGGATACTAGGGTGCACGGAGTAGTCTTTGCTGGTGATCTTCACACGACCTCGACTTTCAGGACGCAATTGACAAACCGAAGTAGTAAAGGCCGAAAATGGGTGCACTCCTTCTCCAGGTTTGTCCGCACTGAGTGGCTGCATATGAAACTGTATGTCAGGCCTTGTTAAGTCAGAGGAAGACTGAGTGAAAATACATACCTGACTAGCAGCCAACGTTAAAGGACCTTTGCGAAACAGAGCATATTTAACTCCCACTGTCAGTTTATGCAAAGGTGTTCTCAACTCATCGTTCAGTGTTGTACAACTAGTTTTGTAGACCAGACGAATTTGTAAATGGTCTTGAAGGTTTTCTCCAACTCCAGGTAAATGATGAACGCAATCAACACCTACTGCTTCTAACTCCGCTCTGTTGCCAACTCCAGACAACTGTAATATTTGCGGTGAGCCAATTGCACCAGCACTGACAATAATCTCTTTAGCTGCCGAAACATACATTGCTTTTCCATTGCAAAAAAATTCAACACCTTTTGCTGTCTTATCGACAATATCAAGCTTGGAGGTATGTGCATGAGTCAATATTGTTAAATTATGGCGCTTTCGAGCCGACGTTAAAAAAGCTTTTGCACTGCTGCACCTCAACCCATTAAATGCTGTCTGCTGAAAATAGCCTACTCCTTCTTGGTTCTCACCATTAAAATCATCATTCCAAGGAATACCTACCTCTTGAGCTGCCTCCACAAATCGTTCGGCAATATCCCGTTTCAGTCTAAGATCTGACACTTTCAACGGCCCATCCACGCCATGGTACTTATCTTTTCCTCGGCTTTGACATTCAGACATTTTAAAATAGGGAAGCACGTCGTCATAACTCCACCCCTCATTACCAAGTGACGCCCAGTCGTTATAATCTTCTTTTTGCCCACGTATATATAGCAACCCGTTCAAGGAGCTGCTCCCACCAAGTACTTTGCCTCTAGGCCATTGTAATTGTCGATTATCAATACCTTCATCACGATCGGTTAGATAACACCAATCAGTTGACGGGTTGTGCATGGTTTTAAAATAACCAACCGGGATATGAATCCAAGGATTCCAATCTCGACCACCAGCCTCAAGTAATAACACTGAAACATCTTGATCCTCACTTAAACGACTAGCAATTGCGCACCCAGCCGACCCCGCCCCTACAACAACATAATCAAAGACACCCACATCCTTATGTAACCTTCCCATAACAAAATCTCCTTTGTATTTTCATAAATCGAGACACAGCGTCCCAAAAAACATAAACCAATAACAATAATTAGTAAATATCGAGAGAATATGAATTGTTTTTTGTTGACTTATCGCACACTAATAACAACCCAATTTGGACATTTAACATTTTTTAAACAAGTGTAATTGGGCTATTTACATGAATCAGGATGGGTACATGAGAACTTCAAAAGACAAACCATATAGCCGACGCGACTTTTTTAATGTTGCAAAGCGTGCCGGGCTTACATCAGCTTTATTCGCTGTAGGGACATTAGGGACAGGGGCTACCTTAAGTAGCCTGGCAAATGCGTCGGAAAGCGTATCTCGAACTCGAGAAAAGAAAAAACCAATCGTAGTCTTAAAGTTTGGAGCCTCTGGCTTTAATGAACAAAACTTAGATATCCAAAAGTCGGGACAATTATTTTTCGCTAGAGATCTTGAAGAAAGAACAAATGGTGAAATACAAGTTGAATTCTTTGGCTCCAATCAACTATGTGGGCAATTGGATTGTATAAGAAAAACTCAGCAAGGAATCGTTGACATATATTCCGCATCTACACAAAACTCCGCTGCTGGTGCGCCATACATGAATGTTCTTGATTTTGCATACATGTTCCCTACGCGAGCTTCGCAATTTCATTTTTTTTATGACAAACGAAGCGAATCATTGTTTCGTGAACCATTACGTAAACGCCACAACATTCAATTCCTATTCACGCACTGTGACTTACGTGGACTCATGTTAGGCAACAAATGGAAAGACAAACCCTTGGTTACGTCGCTAGCCGATATTCAAGGCACCAAAAACCGAGTAACAGGAACCCAGTTAGGGCGTATCGCCATGGAGCAACTCAATCTCAACCCTGTACCAGTTGCCTGGGCTGAAACAATTGATGGGCTCCGACAAGGACTACTTGATGGTGCGGAAACTTGGATGAGCGCAGCGGCATATTCAGGAATGACATCAGTAATATCTCAAGCGATCGATTTACGCATGTTCTCTGGCAACGAGAGTACAGCTATGAATTACGACGTTTTTGAAAAGTTAAGCGATAAACATAAAGAAGCGGTCATGGAATCTGCATATTGTGCACAAATTTTTACTCACGGAATGAATGAAGGTGGGTTGTACGAAATTATTGGTGCACAAACTCACCCTAACGAGAATACGCAATTCCGACAAAATAATATCCGCTTTGCTGCACTTTCAGATGAAGAGAGATTTAAGGCTGAACAAATATGCTCACCGGAATATAACCCAGAACCATGGCAAAAATGGCGTAATCGTTTAAATGCTTGGGCAGGCGATATTGATATCTATAAAGAAATTCACGGGATTGCTAGAGAACTCCCTAAAGACGCAGCGGTAGTCAACGTCAAACCACAACGTTGGTGGTTAGGTTAATACTCTGACAACCCATTAAATAAAACTAAGGCATGACATCATGAATGAAATCATCAGCACTGCCGTCCACCCGGCAACCTCAGTCAAAAAGTGTTTGTATTGGCTAGATAACAACATAGAAAAATATCTCATTGTGAGCAGCTACTCTATAATGACTGTCATTATCTTCGTTGAAATAATCAGACGTTTTTTCTTTAGTATTCAGGCTCCGTGGAGCACTAGTATCCCTGTACTACTATTTTTATGGCTTACCTGGGTCGGCGCAGCTGTCAATGTCAAAAACCGTACTCACTTATCGCTCACCGAAATTAGATTACGCCTCCCTTATCAAGCGCAATTTGTATGCCTCATATTAGATGCCGTTCTCTGGCTAGTTTTTGCGGGCGTCGTTCTTTATTTTGCAACGGATCAGGTAAGGATCGCTTACGACAATTTTGCAATTGTTCAAGGAACTGACGATGTCATGCAGTGGTGGTTTTATATGGCAACACCAGTAGGCTGGACATTAATAATCTATCGAGTGATACAGAACTTCTTCCAAGATTGTAAACGGTACATAAATAATGAGCCATTGATAATCCAGACATCATTAGCGGAGAAAGAAGCATGAGTGAAGGTGATTTGATTAGCATTATTAGTGTCATCGTTTTGGTTCTATTTCTAGCAGGCATCCCTATATTTTTAATCATTGGGCTATGGGTTGTTGGGGTTAGTATCGTCATTGACTTTACCCTCGCTAACATCGGTGTAACGCTATTTGAGGGGTTAAACTTTTTCGGCTTACTAGCATTACCTCTTTTCATTCTAACCGGCGATCTAATTAATGCTGCAGGCATTGCAAAACGACTCTCTGATTTTACGTACTCTATTTTGGGTTCCATTCGTGGTGGTATGGGTATGGCTGCGATTGGAGCTTGTGGGATGTTCGCAGCCATTTCCGGGTCTAATGCTGGGACAACAGCCACAATTGGCTCAATAATGGCTCCAGAAATGAAAAAGAATGGTTACGACGAAAGATTTTCTGCAGCCACAGCAGCATCAGGAGGAACTGTTGGAATTATTATTCCGCCGAGCGTGATATTCATTGTGTATGGCTTCATGATGAACCTTTCCATAACGGATCTGTTTATTGCAGGAATGCTGCCAGGTAGCCTCATGGTATTAGCGATGATGTTCGCATGCCATCTAGTTGCTCGAAAACAAGGATGGGGAACAGTTATTCCTTTTGTCGCAAAGACCAGTTTCAAATATGCAAGACGCGCTTACCTCGGCTTCATTACTATTGGTGTAGTCGTCTACGGCATTTACTCTGGAGCATTCTCACCAACAGAGGCCGCTGCATTCACCGTTGGGTTCACAATTATCGCAGGCTGTATTCTGACCAAAGACTTACATTTCAAAAACATTCCTTCTGTGATGCTCAAATCAGGGCAGATTACAGGGATGCTAGCACCATTAATCGCGATTTCTGTCGTCATGCAACAATTACTTTCCATGATGGGAGTCGGTGAAATAATTGGTAACGCACTTAATGGATTCGGAAGCTATTACGCAGTCTTATTTATGTGTATGGGGATTATACTTTTAGCCGGGATGCTCTTAGAAAGCTTACCGGTTACCATTATTTTAGCTCCAATTCTCGCACCTATTGCCACAGGCATTGGCGTCGATCCGATTCATTTTTCAGTTATCTTCTTAGTCGGAGCTGCAATTGGTTTTGTCACACCACCGTTCGGCTTAAATTTATATGTCGCAAGTAGCGTAACCGGGATCCCTTATGGTAAGTTAGTTCGGTTTGTCATTCCTTACTTCACAGCGCTATTTATCTCGTGGGTTTTGATTGCTTTATTACCGAGCATTTCATTATTCTTGGTTCAATTTGGCGGCTAAAGTAGATTAACCGAATTTGCAAGCAATGACCCATTGCTTGCAAATTTATCAGAAAAAACAAAGGAGAAGCAGCATGAGCAATAACGAATCGTCAAGTAATTCAGCACTGTCACGTGCATTTAAGATTACTGAGTTCATCGCTAGTGAGACACGCCCCGTTACAGCGGTTGATATTGCTTTGTTCCTAAACCTTCCTAAGGCCAGCGTACACCGGATACTCAGTCAACTTGAAGAGGAGGATATTATTGCGAGAGATCTCCAAGGTCGCTTCTTGTCTATCGGTTCTCGATTTAAAAAAATGTCTCTAGACGTCCTGTCACATTTTGATGGGCGCGCACCTCGCCAGATGGTTTTAAAAGAATTAACAGACGAAATACAGGAAACCTGTAACTTATCCGTATTAGATGGATATGAATTGTTGTATTTTGAGCGTGTTGAGGCTAATTGGCCTATGATGGTCAACTTAAAATTAGGCTCGAGGTTACCTCTGCACTGTACTGCTAGTGGCAAGCTATTTTTGGCCTTAATGCCAAGAAATAAACGAAAGCAGATACTTTCGACCCTAACACTAGAACCACAAACAAAACATTCGATTACCAACGTCGACGACCTAAACAGAGAGCTCGACGAGATTGGGATTCGTGGTATTAGCATCGACAATGAAGAGCTCATTGAAGGTATGGTTGCCATTGCAGTCCCAGTTTGTGATCAAGACGGAAATATGATTGCAGGCATGGCAATACACGCACCTACATTGAGGTTGAGTGTTAGTGACTTACTCACTAAAGCCGGTAGGTTGAAGCTTGCAGCAAAAAAACTAGAAAGCCTAATGACATTTCAATCCCAGATTACCGATGAGGCGGTAGAGTAACGTGACACGAATAGATGTATCCCAATAGGCCTAAATACCGAGTTCACAAACGAGCACAAGTTAAAATAACAAAGTAACAGGTAGTATTACTTCAATGACTCTTCATTAATCTACAGTGCCTTTGAGCACCGTGGTCTTCATCTCTCTACTTTTAAAACTCACCTTTCGAACTAAGCTATATAGAAGCAACGGAATGCAGATGAGGTACATATGGAGAAACGGGCTACTTGTATATCGCTCATACGACCTTTACCGCTAGTAATAGCCGCCATGTTTTCTGCGCCAAACGCATGGGCCAACAAAGATTACGGCCCCTTAATCAGTTATACCCAAGCACCACTGCAGTCGGTTCGCCTCACCCCGTCGCTCCGTTCAGGCTTCCCTCTTGAAGAGAATAAGGTTGAAGTATTTACAGCCTTAACTGCTGCGAGTATCTGGGCTAACTCCCACGGCTATCACTTAGACTATTATCAAAACCAACTTCAAACAGGCCTGCGATGGCAATTGACTACAGCGTGGCAAGTAGAGCTCAATTACCGCTGGTTATACGCCGCCAATAATCATCTCGACAAAATCACCATTAACTTTCACGACCTATTTAGCATCGACCAAGCAGGTCGAGATCAGAAAGAGAGACACCAATTCGACATCTATGCACCAGACCATGGCGTCAATAATCGAGACTTCTCCGGCGACACATTGACTAGCGCTTTCACGCTCTACACCCAATATCAGATCATAGATATAGAAAACCATGGCTTATCTTTTGGCGTCTCCCTTTATCATAACAAAGTCAGCCACGGTGCATTTAAGGGAAACAGCACCGAACAAAGCGCTCAACTCAATTATGCATACCAACTCGACATCAATACCTCCTATACAAGCTTAGGATTAGCGAATCAGTCCAGTAGAGAAGTGGAGAATAGCTTTTCACATAAAAAAACGACATGGTCATGGATGGGAGGATATCAACTCACGCTATTTGAAAATCATGAGTTACACCTAGAGTATCGTTGGTATGAAGGCGCAGAAGACGGTGAAACTGAGTTTTCAGAAGCCGCGAATGAAATGATGTTTGGCTATCGCTATCTCATGCAACGCTCGGCAATTGAGATATCCATAATCGAGAACATTTTCAATATGGACAACTCCACCGATGTTGCTTTTCAATTGGCCTATCGGCACCAGTGGTAAACCCATTTCAGGACGGGGCAGATAGTAGAATCAAAAAAGCCGAATGGTTAAGTTCGGCTTGAAAAGTTGTATTGTCTCTATTAATTAATAGACAGAGCGACTGCTAACAGAGAGGGAACTACGCACTCATGATTCTTGATACAGCGTTGCGAATGTCTGAGTCGGCCGCATTAGCAGGTAAGCTGAATGAGATGTATTGGTCGCCGCGGAAGCTCATTGAGCGGTCGATTTCTGCTAGGCAGTGAACCATTGAACCTTCAACGATGAATGACAGCTCGATCTCTTTATTATTCATGAAGCCGCCGCTGCGAAACTCAATCTCTTGGTAACAGCCCGAACGAGAAGCAAAGCTGTTGCCTTTTAAGAAGCCCTTCTCTACGTCTGCTTTCACCATTGCCATACCTGATGCTTCCACGCCTCGGATGATTTTAGCCACTGTTGGCAATGGGTGTACGGAGATAAAGTCACGGTCTTTAGGGTCAATCGCGAAGCCTATATCTAGGTTGGTTTCAACCCACACATGGCATTGGTTCATTTGTGCGTTCAACGCGGTGACTGGCGTTTCATCATTTAACTTAAGTCGGAATGGAACCAGTTTGGTTTCGCCCGGTTGGATAACGAAAGGCTCTACGGCTTGAATACGACCCAGTGAAAAGGTTTCGTAGCTGGTGCTATCTTCCGTTTCTACTTTTACTTCTGTGTTGAGAACCAAGTTGATCAGGTCGATTTGTTGCTCAACGTCACCACCAACAATGTGAACATTGCCAGACAACTCTCCACCTTGGAAAACTTCAATATTATCTAAGACAGTATCAACCTTTGCTGCACCGATGCCCAACGAGGCCTTTAATTTCTTAAACATATTATTTCCCTTTCTAATTATCTGATTTACGAATAGTTATTGCGTGACAATTTGCGACACTTGCCTCACAGAATCAAGCAATTTGCCCCATCTATGTTGAATAAGGTCACATTGCCCGAGGAAATGTTGAAATCGTGAAAAATTCCGTTACTCTATTTGTATAGTCAAATAAGGTTTCATTATGTCGAAAGCACCGCTCTACCTTCAGATAAAACAGTTCATAGATGACAAGATCAGCAGTGGTCATTGGCCGGTGGGTTACCAAATCACCACAGAACTCGAACTTACCGAGCAGTTCAATGTGAGTCGAATGACGGTCAATAAAGCCATTCGAGATCTTGTGTCTGAAGGCAAGCTCATCAGGAAACCAAGACTGGGGACTTTTGTTTGTGAACCCGACGAAAAAGCGCAATCTCCGTTGCTTGATATCAACAACATAGCGCAAGAGATCAAAGACCGAGGCCAAACGTATACTAGCCAAGTTATCAAGCACGATAGTATCAAGGCTGATGAAAGCACGGCTACACGGTTAGGTGTGATGATTAACGCAGAAGTGTTCTATAGTGAAATCATACACTTTGCGGACAACGCACCGATTCAATTGGAAGCGCGCTGGGTGAACTCTCAAGCCGCTCCAAAATACCTAGAGCAAGACTTTTCAACCTCTACGCCCAACGAATACCTTTCAAAAAGCTGCCCGTTAAGTGCTATCGAGCACACGGTTGAAGCCATTATTCCAGATTCTCAAATCAGAACGTCACTAAAGCTATCTGAATCAGAACCTTGCCTTCTTTTGAATAGAAGAACATGGAGCAAAGAACGCCTCATCAGCTTTGCATTGCTCTACCATCCTGGCTCTAAGTACAAATTAAGCTCCAAGATACTTCTAGATTAAAGAACATCATCCTGATCGCCGATCACATTTTTGCAACATCAACTTGATTCGGGTCAGCGTTTAGCCTATTTATTTGTATATACATTTAATATTTAGCAAAGATCTAGGTGATTATGAATTTGATCCTCAAAAACGCACGAGTGGTCTCCATGAGTTCGGGAGCCGACGGTTATCAGCCCTCTTCCCCTCAAGATATCGTTATCGAAGACGGTAAGATCGTGTCTATCTCTTGTTCAAACCATGAGGCTCATGCTTATGAGGTAGAACAACCGAGCACTGATAACTCTGCGGATTACATCACCTATGATTGCAAAAACAAGCTCGTTACCCCAGGTCTGATTGATTGCCACACTCACCTCGTATTTGCAGGCAATCGCGCCAACGAATTTGAACAGCGTTTGAATGGTATCTCTTACACCGACATCGCCAAACAAGGCGGCGGGATTCTTGCGACAGTCACTGCAACACGCGCAGCGCAAGAGTCTGAACTGGTTGAAATGGCACTACCTAGACTCGATGGCCTGCTAAGAAGTGGCGTAACCAGCATCGAAGTAAAATCGGGCTATGGTTTAACACTTGAAGACGAACTCAAGATGTTACGTGCAGCTAAAGCGTTAGAAAATCATCGCCGAATTAAGATCACTACCACTCTCCTTGCAGCACACGCAGTACCGCCAGAATACAAAGAACAACCAGATCGTTACATAGATCTGGTTTGCCAAGAGATCATTCCTAAAGCTGCGGGGCAAGGGCTCGCCGATGCCGTTGACGTGTTCTGCGAATCTATCGGCTTCAACTTAGAACAAACCGAACGTGTATTTGCAGCTGCCAAAGCACATGGGCTAGCGATTAAAGGTCACACTGAACAACTTTCAAATATGGGCGGCAGTGCGCTCGCAGCTAAATACGGTGCACTCTCTGTCGACCATGTTGAATACCTTGATGAAACCGGAGTAAAAGCACTGGCAGAATCAGGCACAGTCGCCACCTTATTACCCGGGGCTTTCTACTTCTTGAAAGAGACTCAACAGCCACCTATTGCTTTACTTCGTGAACACAAAATCCCAATGGCGATCGCGACCGACCTAAACCCCGGCACATCTCCCTTTGCAGACTTAACGCTGATGATGAACATGAGCTGCACCCTGTTTGGTACGACGCCTGAAGAAGCGCTACGCGGTGTAACTTGTAACGCGGCGGCTGCCATTGGTGAGTCACAAACCAAAGGCAAAGTCGAAATCGGTTATGCCGCAGATTTGGCTATCTGGAACATCGACCACCCTGCAGATCTAAGCTATCAAGTCGGTGTTCCTCACCTGCATAAACGCATTGTTAATGGCGAGGTGTGTCATGACTCAATCTAAATCCAACGGTATCCAAGAGAACGCAACAACCGTGCATAACTTTGTGTGGACCGGACGTAATGATCTTGAAGATGGCGCACTCGGTACTCGCGTTCATCACATTACCAAGCAAGTGCAAAGTAGTGAGTTAAGTGACAAGCTGACTGACGGTGATATCGCCTTGGTAGGCTTTGCCAGCGATGCCGGTGTTGCAAGAAATAAAGGACGCGTGGGCGCGAAACAAGCACCTAACTTGATACGCCAAGCGTTGGCGAATATGGCTTGGCACAGTGACGCACACATCGCCGATCTTGGTGATATCGAGTGCAATGATGGTCAATTAGAAGTCAGCCAAAAACAGTGTGCTTCTGTGATTGCCAATGCCTTAGCAACCAACAAAGTGATTACCCTTGGCGGTGGTCACGAGGTGGCTTGGGCAACGTTCCAAGGTCTCGCTGAGCACCTAAATAAAATTCAATCAGAACACAATCCTAAGATCGGCATCGTTAATTTTGATGCTCACTTTGATCTTCGTGAATTTGAAAGCGACATCACCGATGTTAAACCGAGCTCCGGCACGCCTTTTAACCAGATCAGTGATTACTGCCACGCACATCAATGGCCGTTTCATTACGCTTGTCTTGGTGTGAGTGCCGCCAGCAATACCAAAGCGCTGTTTAACAAAGCTGACCAACTGGGCGTGTGGTATGAACACGACCGCAACATGACCCAAGTGAATCAAGTCGCTCAACTGATCAAGTTACAAAAATTCATCGTTGAGTGTGATTATCTCTATCTCACCATTGATCTCGATGTTTTCCCCGCAGCTACTGCGCCGGGTGTTAGTGCCCCAGCAGCAAGAGGCGTTAGCTATGAAGCACTCGCTCCTTTTCTAGAACAGATTTTCCAACACAGTGAAAAACTCATTATCGCGGACATAGCGGAATACAACCCAGACTACGACGTCGATGGCCAAACGGCTCGATTAGCGGCTCGTTTATGTTGGGATATTGCCAGTGCAATGGCCAGCGACTAATCCAGCTATACCGATAACTACAACTACAACTACAACTACAACTACAACTACAACTACAACTACAACGATATAACGTGAAACAGAAGGAATTCCAAAATGACGGAACACCACAACAGTGACCCTCGTCTCGACACGACTCGCGAAATTCGCGCACCTCATGGCACCACTTTGCGCGCTAAATCTTGGTTAACAGAAGCACCACTGCGTATGCTGATGAACAACCTAGACCCTGATGTGGCAGAACACCCACATGCACTGGTTGTTTATGGCGGTATTGGTCGCGCTGCGCGTGATTGGAAATGTTACGACAAGATTGTTGAAGTATTAGAGCGTTTAGAGGACGACCAAACGTTACTTGTTCAATCCGGTAAACCTGTGGGCGTGTTCCCGACTCATAAAAACGCACCTCGCGTACTGATCGCTAACTCGAACCTTGTTCCACACTGGGCGAACTGGGAACACTTCAACGAGCTCGATAAAGAAGGCTTGATGATGTACGGCCAAATGACCGCGGGCAGCTGGATCTACATTGGTTCACAAGGCATCGTTCAAGGTACTTACGAAACCTTTGTCGCTATCGCGAAGAAGCACTTCCAAGGTGAAGCAAACGGCAAGTGGGTTCTAACGGGCGGTCTTGGTGGAATGGGCGGCGCTCAACCTCTTGCTGCAACGATGGCTGGCTTCTCAATGATCGCAGTGGAGTGTGATGAATCACGAATCGACTACCGCTTGCGTACTGGCTATGTAGACAAAAAAGCCACCAGCTTAGATGAAGCGATGGCAATCATTAAAGAGTCAGACACGCCAATCTCTGTTGGCTTATTAGGTAACGCCGCAGACGTCTTCCCAGAGTTAGTTGAACGCAATATCACACCTGATGTGGTGACTGACCAAACCTCTGCCCACGATCCTCTTAACGGCTACTTGCCGCAAGGTTGGACGATGGAGAAAGCCGCACAAGAGCGCTCCATTGATGAAGCAAAAGTGGTGAAAGCCGCTAAGCAATCTATGGCGATTCAAGTACAAGCGATGTTAGACCTGCAATACCGCAGCGCAGCGACCGTGGATTACGGTAATAACATTCGCCAAATGGCACTGGAAGAAGGCGTAGAAAACGCGTTTGATTTCCCAGGTTTCGTTCCGGCTTATATTCGACCTTTATTCTGCGAAGGTATTGGTCCTTTCCGTTGGGCGGCACTATCTGGTGACCCAGAAGACATCTACAAAACAGACCAAAAAGTAAAAGAACTGATTCCAGACAACCCACATCTACATAACTGGCTAGATATGGCGCGTGAACGCATTCAGTTCCAAGGCCTGCCAGCGCGTATTTGTTGGGTTGGCTTGAAAGATCGTGAACGCTTAGGCCAAGCATTCAATGAAATGGTGAAAAATGGCGAACTGAAAGCACCAGTTGTTATCGGTCGTGACCACCTAGATTCAGGTTCAGTAGCAAGCCCGAACCGCGAAACAGAAGGCATGATGGATGGATCAGATGCCGTATCAGATTGGCCTCTATTGAATGCCCTTCTGAACACAGCGGGCGGCGCAACTTGGGTTTCTTTGCACCACGGTGGTGGCGTTGGTATGGGCTTCTCGCAACACTCAGGCATGGTGATTTGTTGTGACGGCAGTGAAGATGCATCACAGCGTATTGCTCGCGTACTTCACAATGACCCAGCAACAGGCGTTATGCGTCATGCTGATGCGGGTTACGATATTGCCAAGCAGTGTGCTAAAGAGCAGAAGCTTGATTTACCTATGCTAAACGAAGAACTTCGTCGCCTTTAACTTCTGGAGAGAACATGTTGAATTTATTACTTAAACCAGGACTTCTAGGCCTGCCTGAACTTCGAAAAATCAGCCGTAGCCCTGTAAACTTATCACTCGATCCAGCAGCGATTCCTGATATTGAAGCGAGCATGCACGTTGTAGAACAAGTGATTGCTGAAGATCGCACTGTGTATGGCATCAATACGGGTTTTGGCTTATTGGCAAATACCAAAATTGCGCCTGAAGATTTAGAAGTACTACAGAAAAGTATCGTGCTTTCTCACGCGGCCGGCATTGGTAAATTCATGTCTGATGAAACCGTGCGCTTGATGATGGTGTTAAAGATTAACAGCTTGTCTCGTGGTTACTCGGGTATCCGACTCAAGGTCATCAATGCTCTTATCGATCTTGTGAACGCACAGGTTTACCCATGTGTTCCACAAAAAGGATCAGTAGGTGCATCTGGAGATCTTGCTCCCCTCGCCCACATGAGTACGGTACTTCTAGGTGAAGGCCAAGCGCGCCACAACGGCAAAATCATCACTGGCTTAGAAGCAATGCAGATCGCTGGCTTGGAGCCAATCACACTTGCGCCGAAAGAAGGCTTAGCGCTGTTAAACGGCACACAAGCATCGACTGCCTTTGCATTAGAAGGTCTGTTCGCAGCGGAAGACTTGTTTGCGTCTGCAACCGTATGTGGTGCAATGTCTGTAGAAGCTGCACTGGGTAGTCGTCGTCCGTTTGACCCTCGAATTCATCGCGTTCGTGGTCATCGTGGTCAAATGGATGCCGCGCTTGCTTATCGCCATATGCTTGATCAAAAGAGTGAGATTGGTGAATCACACACTTGCTGTGAAAAGGTTCAAGACCCTTACTCGTTGCGCTGTCAGCCTCAAGTGATGGGTGCCTGTTTACAGCAAATTCGTAATTCAGCAGAAACGTTAAACGTTGAAGCGAACTCGGTATCGGATAACCCACTGGTATTTGCTGAAGACGGCGACATTATTTCAGGTGGTAACTTCCACGCAGAACCTGTGGCAATGGCAGCGGATAACCTAGCACTTGCGATTGCAGAAATTGGTAGCCTTTCTGAACGAAGAATGGCACTGCTGATTGATAGCGCACTAAGCAAACTTCCACCTTTCTTAGTCGATAACGGCGGCGTTAACTCAGGCTTTATGATTGCTCAAGTAACGTCTGCTGCTCTGGCAAGCGAGAATAAAACACTGGCACACCCAGCTTCAGTAGACAGCCTTCCAACATCGGCAAACCAAGAAGATCATGTATCTATGGCAACCTTTGCGGGTCGTCGACTGCGTGACATGGCAGAAAACACCCGTGGCATCTTGGCTGTTGAATACTTAGCAGCAGCACAAGGCTTGGATTTTAGAGCACCAAATCTCTCTTCTCCTCGAGTAGAAGAAGCAAAACAGATACTGCGCGAGAAAGTCAGCTTCTACGACAAAGATCGCTACTTCTCACCAGATATCGAGCAAGCTAACTTATTGCTCAAATTGTCTGTACACAACCACTTAATGCCTGAAGGTATTTTGTGTAGCTTCTGAGTCGTGAAATAACACGTCATATAAACAAGGGCTATCGATTAGCCCTTGTTGCATTGAGCCAGTCACCATATCCCCTGTAAAACTGCCACATACCATCCAACGTATTTATCTAATTGACTGATATATAAGCAAAGTTAACTGGATAGACCATTAGATCGAAGTTAGTTAGCTATAATCCACCCCAGATTTGATGACTAATAGCGATACTATGTTTCTGACACCTTACTTTTCTACTGAAGACAATCAATTTCAATTCACTCGTGAACAAGCTAGCCACTTTGCTAAAAAAGTAGCTGCTGACTTCAACCCAATTCACGATGAAGACAACAAGCGCTTCTGCGTGCCTGGCGATCTTTTGTTTGCAGTTCTTCTGCAGAAAGAAGGCATCAGCCAAAAAATGCGTTTTGATTTTTCAGGTATGGTGGGTAACGGTATTGCGCTTAGCGTTGACAACAAATGTGAGAAAGAAAGCTCACTGGTTGACGAGAAAGGCAAAGAGTACCTACACATGTCTTGTGAAGGTGAAAAGAGCCACGACCAAGCATTCATCGAGCACGTGGTAACAAACTACGTTAAGTTCTCTGGCATGAACTTCCCACACATCATGGTTCCTCTTATGGAAGAACAACAAATGATGATCAACTGCCAACGTCCTCTAGTGATTTACGAGAGCATGGAAGTTGAATTTACTCGCCTAGACCTGTCTCACCCAGAAGTTGAATTCTCTGGCGCGACTTTTGATGTTGAAGGCAAACGTGGCATCGTGACCCTGAACTTCGATTTCAAAGAAGACGGCGAAGTAGTAGGTAAAGGCGTGAAGCGTATGGTAGCAAGTGGCCTTAAGCCATACGACCAAGCTTCTGTAGACGACCTAGTAAACCGCTTCAACGAACGCAAAGAGATGTTTCTAGCTCAGTTCACAGCCGCTGCTTAATCAGCTCTAGAACAAGATCAATAAAGCCCAGCTTGATAATCTCAAGCTGGGCTTTTTTATTTCGATTACTAAGCCAGCACTCAAATCATCACTAAATCCAGCGTCTAACCTTTTGTTTGTAATCAACATATTCTGCGCCGAATAATTGTTCTAGTGCTCGCTCTTCGGGTTTGATTTGGAAGTAATTCATGTAGATTACGAAGCCAAAGCTAAGTAGTACACTGAAGATATTCTGGAAGAAGTAGCCAAAGCAAAATAGCAGGATGAACAACCCTAAGTACATTGGGTTTCGCGTGTAGCCAAAAATTCCACTGTCCACGACGGCTGAAGCGGTTTCTACTTTGATCGGGTTAACGGTGGTTTTCTGTTTTCGAAATTCCAATATGCCGGATATTCCGATCACACCACTCAATGTGACTCCGATTCCTAACACAATCATTCCATAAGGCAATGCCAGTGTCCCTTGGCTCAACTGTTGAGCGCAGAAGTATGATGCTACGAATACAATAATGAACAGTGCAACTGGTGGTACTTTTAATTCTAGAAATTTCATACTTTTCCTTATTAACATTCCTTTGTTAGTTTAGAAAAAAGCCCAGCAATTGCTGGGCTAAATGTATTAGAGAATTTTTGCTAGCGCCTGTAATGGGTGAGCAAGCTTCTCACCTTCAAAACGCTTCACTTGGCTGCGGCAAGAATAGCCCGTCACCAAGCAACGATCTTTTGGTAAGTCCTGCATTTGAGGCTTCCAGCTTAAACCATATATGTCTTTCGACATTTGTAGCTTATCGACTTCGTGGCCGAAAGTTCCCGCCATACCACAACAGCCGACAGGAACGCTGGTTAACGCCGCCCCAAAGTGTTTGAAGATAGTACCCCACTCTTTTTCAGCGTTCGGCATTTTGGTTTTCTCAGTACAGTGAGCAAACAAGTACCACATATCTTCACTTGCTGAGCGTGCTTCGAACTCACCTAGCGATGGCATTAACCATTCATGCACAGTAAGTACATCAAAGTCGCCGCGCTTGTCACCTAAGATCTCGACATATTCATCGCGGTAACAAAGCACAAGAGCAGGATCAACACCGACCAAAGGAATTCCGATATCCGCCACCATCGACAAGAAATCCGAAGTCGATTTCGCCTCACGTGCAAAACGATTTAAGAAGCCCTTGATGTGCAACGCTTTACCATTCGGTTTGAACGGCAGCAGTACCGGAGTTTTGCCAAGTTTTTGAGCCAGAGTGACGAAGTCTTCAATCACCTCGGCATCATAGAAGCTGGTAAACGGGTCTTGAACGATCAGCACATGCTGTTTCTTCTGTTCAGAAGACAAGCCTTCTAAATACTGTAAATCGAAGAGTTGCAGCTCTTTACTCGCTAGACGATTTTTGAGCGTAGGCACCGACATCAATGGTGCATCAACATAACCGACCGTTTTAGCTGTTGCCGTTTGGATCCACTTTTGACCCAATGCAGCGTTGACTACTTTTGGCGCTTTCGCCATCAGCGGCAGCATGGTTTCAATGTTGGCAACTAGATAATCTTTTGCAGGGCGCTGGTAACGCGAGTAGTAGATGTTCAAGAATCGAGAACGGAAACTTGGTACATCGACTTTGATCGGACATTGACTCGCACACGCTTTACACGCCAAACAACCGTTCATCGCCTCATGAACTTCATGCGAGAAATCGTACTCATGGCGTTTGTTCATCGTATTGCGAACACGCTCAATCATAGTCTTAACGGGTGTGTTGTCTTTCAACGCTTCTTGCTCAAGGTCGAGAATATCAACGCCTTGTTCAGTCAGTTGACGCAACCACTCTCTTACCAAGCCTGCGCGGCCTTTGGGTGAGTGACGTCGGTCAGCCGTAACTTTCATTGAAGGACACATTGGCGAGCTAGTATCGTAGTTGAAACACAAGCCGTTACCGTTACATTCCATTGCTTGCTTGAAGCTGTCACGAACTTGTACGTCGATCTGACGGTCGTAGAAACCACGCTTGGTATCGGTGACTTTCACCAATTCAGCGTCACTTTCTAAAGGCGTACAGATCTTGCCTGGGTTCATCTTGTTGTGCGGGTCGAATGCTGCTTTAATACGTCTTAATTCGGTAAACAGCTCTTCACCAAAGAAGTCTGGGCCATACTCAGAACGGAAACCTTTACCGTGCTCGCCCCACATTAAACCGCCGTATTTCGCCACCAGCTTAACCACTTCATCAGAGACTTCATGCATCAATGCTTCTTGCATCGGGTCACACAGATCCAATGCTGGACGAACGTGTAATACGCCCGCGTCAACGTGACCAAACATGCCGTAATTCAACTCTTTTGAATCGAGTAACACTCTAAATTCAGAGATGAAATCCGCGAGGTTTTCTGGTGGTACACAAGTATCTTCAGCAAAAGCGACTGGCTTAGCTCGGCCTTTCGCCGCACCTAACAGACCCACTGCTTTCTTACGCATGTTGTAGATTCGGCCAATGCTCGCCAAATCGCTACAAACTTGAAAACCAATCACGCCGGCTTCTTCGCTTTCAACCATGGTTTCAAGGCGTGCAGTCAGCGCTTGAACTTGCTGTTCAACTTCCGCTTCATCTTGGCCTGCAAACTCAACCATGTTGATGCCAAGCATCTCTTTGTTCGGAACATCAGTCAGCAAATCGCTCACGGTGTGCCAAACGATGTCTTGCTTCGCTAGGTTCAATACTCTTGAATCTACCGTTTCAACAGACAGTGCTTTCGCTTCCACCATGAACGGCGCATTACGCAGCGCAGAATCAAACGTGTTGTATTTCACGTTAACCAGTGTGCGCGCTTTTGGAATCTTGGTTAGGTTTAACTTTGCTTCCGTGATGAATGCTAAAGAACCTTCAGCGCCACATAGAACGCGAGTTAGGTCAAAGCTGTCATCTTGTTCGTTGATTGCATTCTTTAGGTCATAGCCTGTTAAGAAGCGATTCAGCGGAGGGAATTTATCTAAGATTTGAGCGCGTTTGTCTCGACAAACCGCCTCTGTCACCGTAAGTGCATGGTGAGCGAATTCACCCTCTACAGGTAATCCGTGTGATAAATCAGATTCTAGACATGAACCATCTGCGAACACCGCTTGCAGCGACAATACATGGTCAGACGTTTTGCCGTACTTCAATGACCCTTGGCCCGAAGCATCGGTATTGATCATGCCACCCAAGGTTGCTCGGTTACTGGTAGAAAGGTCTGGAGAGAAAAAGTAACCATAAGGGCGAACAGCGTCGTTCAATTGATCTTTAACGACACCAGACTGAACTCTTACCCAGCCCTCTTTCTCGTTAATCTCAAGAACCTTATTCATGTATCGCGACAGGTCAACCACGACACCTTTTGTTAAAGATTGTCCGTTGGTTCCGGTACCGCCGCCACGAGGGGAAAAAGTCACGCGTTCGTAAGCGGATTTAGAAACCACTTTACCGATAAGCACAACGTCTTGCGTTGTTTTAGGAAGGATGACCGCCTGCGGCAATTGCTGATAGACACTATTATCAGTCGCCACAGCCAAACGGCTAGAATATTGAGATTCAATGTCGCCAGTAAAGCCCGCTGTTTTTAGTTCATCTAAAAAGCGTACGACAACTGGATCGACATCAGCATTGAGTTGAAGTCTTGGTAACATTTGCTTCCTGCCCCTACTTCGCTGATCCTATCAGCATTGGGTTATCTGAGATTTTTAATAATTTTCTTTGAATTTCGTCACTTTACTACTATTAAGATCATATAAAAAGGTGATCAAATCAGAATCTCAGTGCAAGAATGGAGAAATAGTCACTTTCGTCTTAATTCAGTAACAATATACTGAATAACATTTTGTTTAAGACATCTCCACGAGCACATCACAATGAAAAAAAACAAAACAGTCACAACTGAAGATATCCTTCTTAAACTATGCCAATCAGTCTCAAGCGTACTTACTTCAGCGACGGCTTCTCAGGTGTCCTATTCAGCCATGGTTCAAAAGATCAACAAAACAAGCCTCAAGCCAGACTTTGGTTGCTTCGTTCTGTTTGACGGCGGCTTTTCTGGTCTTGTTGTTATCAATTTTACGTCCAAAGCAGCGTTAGAGATCTACACCAATTACATGCGCAATATGGGCATGCCTGAAAACGAGCTCGCTGTGCTTCATACTTCAGACGAAGTGGGTGATGTATTGGGTGAGTTGATGAACCAATTGGTGGGTGACTTCACCAATAAAATCCGCAAAGAGCTGCAAACCAACATCACACAAAACCAACCGAAAATGCTGGCTCTGAACAAGCAAGTAAACCTTTCTGTTGATACTAACCTCGATCGTCCACAAGCTCGTCGTGTGACCTTCTCTACCGCCAATAACAACATCTTCTACCTTGAGCTTGCGATGGATAAGACCGAATTCATTCAATTGGAAGAATTTGAAATCGCAGAAGACGAATGTCCAGATAGCATTCTTGAGGCGACTCAGAAAAAAATGCAAGAAGCGAACAAGCCAGCTCAAAGCTCTGGCAATGATTCTGCAGCAGACCTACTCGATGAACTGGGTATCTAGTTTGCAAATGCTCTAGTCACTTTAAAAAATCGTGTCACTAACGCCATCAATACGCTTGATGGCGTTTTTGTTTTTACCGTCAAGTCGGCTCATGCAGTTCAATGTTCACCGCCTCACTTGTTCATCAAACCAGTTTTGCCTTTCTGTTACCCGCGAAAACATGTAAAATGTTGGACTTTTAAAAATTTGCGGTACTGATTAAATTGTCGATGGATAAGAAAAAAGCCCTAAAGAAAATTGCCAAGTGTCTTGAGCTTGGAAATTCTGCGAACGTCAATGAAGCTGCCAATGCGATAAAAATGGCGCATAACTTGATGCTGAAATATGGTCTCGAAAAAGACGATATTGAATTTATCAAGATGGGGAAAACTCAGTCCAGTCACCTGTTACCTGCAAATATCAGTTCTACACTGCTGCGCGTTATTCGCGGTATCAACACCAAGTTTGGCGTAGAAGCCGTGTTACTGAATCACAAAGGCCTCAAGCGCGTTGAATTCATTGGTGAAGCCGACCGCGCGATCTTCGCAGCCTTCGCTTTCGATATCATTTATCGCGAGCTGAATGAACACACCGGCCAATTCAGAAATAGCTTTGCTGGCTCTGGCACAGGGTCCTTAGAAGTGACACGCCGCGTGAACTCGTTTGTTTCAGGCTGGGTTGAAGGTGCGCTTGAAAAGCTACCAACCATTACTCCCGACGACGAATCAAACAACAAGATCAATAACTACATTGATAAAGAATTCAAAAATATCGACCGTGAAACGTTCAAGCAGCAACTGAGAGAAGCGATGAAAAACCTCACCGCCGATTATGAAGTTGGTTTGAAGAAAGGTCGTAAATTGTCTGTTAATCGACCAGTTGGCGGTACCCAGGCAGCTAAAAAGATAACTAAATCATAGAGCCACTTTACATTGCTTCGACGTATTGATAAAAACCATCAATAAGATTTACAGGACTATGTTTGTCACTCGAATTCATTCGTTTGACAGAAGTACATGATGGAGAAATACGTTAAAAAAATCACACTAGCCCTAGCGCTTACTATCGCTTTAACGGGTTGTCAGGCAACTCAACGCCAAAACGCGACAACTGGCGAATCTGAGGCTAACTCTGCAACTCAAGGCGCTCTAATTGGTGCACTCGCTGGTGCCGTTGCTGGTGCTGCAACTGGTGACTCTAAAGACCGTGGTAAACGTGCACTTATTGGTGCTGCCGGTGGCGCCGCTGTTGGTGGTGGTATTGGTTACTACTTTGACCGACAAGAAGCTGCCCTTCGTGAAGAGCTAATGAATTCAGGCGTTCAAGTTGAACGTGTCGGTGAGAACCAACTTCTACTTCGCCTAGAAAACGGCATCGGTTTTGATTCTGGCTCCTACGCTTTGGAATCAAGCATTCACAATACCCTTCGCGGCGTTGCTCGCATCCTAGTTGAATACCCAGACACTAGCCTAGTGATTGAAGGTCACACTGACAGCGAATCGACGAACCAAATCCTTTCTGAGCGTCGAGCTGAATCTGTTCGTGCATTCTTGATCTCTCAAGACGTTGCTGCAGGTCGTGCTATTGCTCGTGGTAACGGTGAGCGCTACCCTCTATGTGACAATAACACCTCTCAAGGTCGTGCTTGTAACCGTCGCGTAGAAATTCAAATCTTGCCGCTTAAGTAGCACGATTAAAGCCCAGTCCATCTTTATCTATTGAATTAACCTCTATATAGTTGTTTATCAGTTATGTTACTCATTTAACGTGATAATAATAATCAACGACCATAAAGCGTATTCATACTGACATATCGATTCTGGGCTTTTTTACGAGACTTATCTTTTGCTGATCCTATCCAACATTCTGTCATCATCATTTCTTAGAACACTATTTCTAGCCCTCATCTTTTCCACGATTCAACTGTCCACCACACATTTCGTGCACGCAGCAAGCAGTGATGAATTTTCACTAGAATCACAACCTCAAGATCCAGTTTCTCAATACCAATTGGCTCAAGCTTATGAATCGGGTGTCGACGTTCCTGTTAGCACCAGTGATGCATTGTATTGGTACACGCAGTCAGCAGAAAACGGCAACCCAAACGCGCAATTTAGACTGGGTGAATGGTACTTGGCAGGTACAGGTGTTGAACAAAGTAACAAGCTTGCTTTGGAATGGTTTATTAAAGCGGCGTTGCAAGGTAACCAGCGCGCACCTATCGAGGTAGCAAAACTCTACGAATCCTCGCTAGAACAAGACCTCCTTCAACCATTAGATAAAGCGCAGCTATGGTATGAAGCAGCCTTAAAAGATAATCCACAAGCAGAAGAGGGCTACAACCGCATTTTGGAAGCACAATTCAACCAGCAACGTGCAAAACAGATCTCTTCAATAGAACAGCTCGATGACAGCATCGACTCTGAAATAGACACCAGTCAGGGGGTATCTAAGCACGTTCAATCTAACCAAGCATCACGCTCTAACCTCTCCAGTTCTAACCTAACTAGCTCTGACTATATGATTGGTGCTGCGTTGGCCGTGTTGATTTCAATCATCAGCATTATTGCGACGCTCGTTATCTCAAGAAAAAGACAAGCTCTAAAGTCGGGTGATTCGCGACAGCAACAACAATCACTTGAAGCGCAGCTTAGCTCGAAGGACCTTACGATTAAGCAGCAAAAACGCCAGCTGAACACTATGTTCCACGAATTGAAGAAGCAGAAAAACAGCAAAGGTCTGAGTAATTTGCAGGTGGCCTGCGCGCTATTTGGCTACACACCTAGCTCAATCCCCGACCAGAAAAGCATCAAGATCCGATACAAACAGCTATCAAAGATCTACCATCCAGATGGTCACGGATGTGACGAAGAAATGAAACGTTTGAACAATGCGCTAAAAACCATTTTACAAAATGTTACAAAACCGTAAACAAACACACATCTTCATTTTCCTAGATCTCAAAGATATCGATTTTATTGGTGTTGCAATCGATCCCCCTCTCAAAAACGGGTAACAAACTATTAACTAATGGGTCTTACTTGTGTCATAATTTGCGCCGAAAATACACCTGACTTAAACAGGTGAGGAGAGAATATGTTCACAATAGAAGGCGTTTGTGATTGGTGCAAAAAGCCAAGCCTAGTTAAAAAGCACGACTACCTAGATGGTAAGTGTCATCATGCATGTAACGAGTGCAATGATATTGCAACCATTGATGTTCGCCAGTTCAATATTGGTGAAATGGAAATGAGAGCAAAACTCTCCCAAGCGACATTGAGATAAGCAACACCGTGAAATATAAGAAAGCGCCTAAGGCGCTTTTTTTGTGCCTGTGGTTTTAGATCTTCTTTCTTCTTTCTTCTTTCTTCTTTCTTCTTTGTTCTTTGTTCTTTGTTCTCTCTTCTATACAGGTATATACAGTACTTTTCTGCAAAAACCAGTGTATACACCTGTATAAAGCTCACATTTATTCAACTTATGATACAAAACAGCAGATTCATTCAAATTTAATTTATCGAATACTTTCAATGATTTAATCATTTATCATCCATAACCTCAGACGAAATCGTCCAATAATCCCGCAAAAAACGCTTGATCTTATAAGCAACTAAAACTACTGTATACACATACAGCATGTATATAAGGACAGCAAAATGATTCAAGCACACGTTAAAGCACAACACTCTAGCCCGCTAGTTCACTGCGCATTTACATCAATTTCTCGTAAAAGCAAAAATTCAAACGAGGAAGCGTTGTTTGCAAGAATGGCGTTGCTGTCCAATCAACATCAGTGGTTACTGTTTACGGCTCAAACACCAAGACCATCGGCTAAGCAGCTTAAGCAACATAATGTTTGCTGCGACCGCGTTATTCATATGAAAGCCTCTCATCAAATGACTGAGGTAGAGACTGTCGAGAAAGCAATCCGCTCTAAGAATGCGAGCGCGATTGTTGCAAGTGCATCGATTGATCAGTTCAGCCAACAGTACCTAAGAACATTAGGGTTACGCTTTCAATGTGAAGTCTTCTTTATGGATGCAAATTCAGAGCGTATTCACTAAGCCACCTTGCTTAATAACATGTTGGCTTAATAACATGTTGGCTCAAAAACATGGTCCACAAACATAGCTTAATCTTTTAGCTAACAAACTTAATTTAACTTAAGAAACAATTCGCCAAAACACAGTCCAAACATACTGCCTTCCCCTGCCCTACAATTCGCCCATTTTTTAGCGGATTGTTAGGCGGGGGTTTTTATTTAAACAACAGATTTAGCAAACGTTTGCTTTTTCTCTGGAAGCAAATAGTAGATTGGGTATAATGCCCGTCTAATCATGTGCACACCGCACTTCTCTGTATGACGTTTGATAAAAGATAGGAATGTCTAAATGAGCCTTGCTGATCAAGTTCTTGCCGTAAATGATGACCTACCAATCCGTACTGATAAACCTGTCCACAGTGGCAAGGTTCGTTCGGTCTACTGGTTAACTGAAGAAGATAGCCAACGACTAATTAAAGAGAAAGGCTACGATGTAGCACCAGATGCGCCTTTAGCAATCATGGTGATCAGTGACCGTATCTCTGCATTTGATTGTATCTGGCGTGGTGAAGGGAATCTTAAAGGTGTTCCAGGTAAGGGAGCGGCTCTGAATGCTATCTCTAACCACTGGTTCAAATTGTTTAAAGACAACGGACTTGCTGACAGTCATATTCTTGATATCCCTCACCCGTTCGTATGGATTGTACAAAAAGCTCGCCCAGTTATGATCGAAGCGATTTGTCGTCAATACATCACTGGTTCAATGTGGCGTGCATACGCAAACGGCGAACGTGAATTCTGTGGTATCGAGATGCCTGAAGGCCTTGAGAAAGACAAGAAGTTGCCTGAGCTACTGATCACGCCTTCAACAAAAGGGATTCTGAAAGGTATTCCTGGCGTTCCAGAAGCTGACGATGTGAACATCACACGCAACAACATCGAAGATAACTTCGCAGCATTCAACTTTACTCAAGCAAGCGACATCGCGCATTACGAAAAACTTCTTAAAGAAGGCTTCAACGTAATCAGCCAAGCGCTAGCAAAAGTAGACCAAACCTTTGTTGATACCAAATTTGAGTTTGGCTACGTCAACGATGCTCAAGGCAAAGAAAAGCTTATCTACATGGACGAAGTCGGTACTCCAGATTCATCTCGCATTTGGGATACTCAGGAATATAACAACGGCAACATCGTTGAGAATTCAAAAGAAGGCTTCCGTCAGTTCTTGCTTAACTACTTCCCTGATGCCGACATTCTTTTGAATAAAGAGCGTATGCCAGAACGTGAAGCATTGGCTCGTGACAATGAACTTCCACTGGATTCTCTAATGTCTCTGTCTCGCACTTACCTTGATATCGCAGCGAAAATCACAGGTGCGGAGATCGTACTGAGCGAAAATCCTAAGCAAGAGATCATCGATGTACTGCGCGCTGACTATGGTCTAATCGACTAGTCGCTTAATTGCTAATTGCTTAATCTCAAAATAAAAAGCTCGAAAGCTAATAAGCTCGTAGACTCAAGTTTTAGATACTAAAAGGGCCTCAAAATATTTGAGGCCCTTTTTACGTGTACGTTTTTACTATTCCTCGAGAGAGATTATAGGCGAGCTGAAGTTACAGCTTAATCGTGAACTCTTCTCCAGAATTACCCGCAATCACTAAATGACTGCGCGATTCAATATACTCGATCTGCTCTTCTTCAAGTGAATATGGCATCACCACTTTGAGCTCATTGATCCCTTCCAGCTTAGCGAGCTTGAGTAAGGTAACAATGTTCGACTCATCACTTTTACGCGTCGACATTGATTTCAATGCCATCTGCCATAAACGATCCTCTGGGGTGCCCAACTCTTTAATGCTATCTCGCCAGACGGTACTGAACACTGGCGCAATTGTGGTGAGTGCTTCCAGAAAAGTCCATTTTTTACTGCATGAGGCGCCAAGAAATGTTGTATAATCGAACTCTACACGCGTCTCTTCCTGTTTATCCATGATGTCCCCCGACACTTTGGCAACACAATATACTCAATATCTATCAACTCTTTCTTTATAGCAATAGGATATAGAAGAATAGTCTTTTATGACCTTTTGATTGGTTAAAAAGGCATATAAAAATCAAACTTGTAACAAAATAAGCACTGAAAAATCATATATGCATCTATTTGATTAATATTTTAGAGATAAAACTTATCCATCTATTTGATATCAATTATTCGACTCGCTTTTTTGAACTGAATACGCCAACCAGACCATGTCGGTAGCTCCCAACGTTTTGGCGATAACTTTCGGCTACCCGACTGATAATGGACGTAAATCAGCTTTCTTGCGGGCAAGTATTCAACATCGAGTTGCAAGTCGGCAAGGCTCAATGCAAACGGGTATTTTTCCGAAAATTCTGAGTAGAGCCAAGTTGGAATGCCATCGAACGGTATGTCTGCATGATCGAACATTTCCAATTCGCTGACATCAGTAACACCTAGTACTTCAAGCTGCTCTATAAACCATAGCTCAAAGTTAATGTTCTCAATTTCTGGTGTGTATTTAGTTTGTTCATCGAGACCAAGTTTCACATACAACTGCCAGTGTTTGATTTCTTGAGTGCGAGCCTTTGCAAAACCGGGAAGCTGCTCTCCATTTAACACAAGGTCGACGATAGGTTTTAACGATAGTTGCCCTTCAGCGGCGACGAGTTTGGTTGTAATCGTGCGGCCTGCGTACACCAATGCCATCTCGGTAAAAACACCATCATCATTCACAACGGTTTCGCCTTGCTCCCACTCTCCTAGTTCAGCATCAATGAGAAGCTCAAGAGGAATGGGTGTCGTGACCGTCGCTAAGGTCAGTGTTTGCTTAACGCCTCTTCCCGGCAAGCTGTGAGTATCCAACACCAACATCGCTTGTGCATTATCAGGGAAACGGTTCTGACGACCGAGCACCACTTCTAAAACACCATTGGCAAAGGCTTCTTTCCTTTTCAGTCGGCGCACAAACACCAGTTCAGGATGCAGATTCACAATGGTCTTGAGCAATTCAATGCGTTGGAAACGTGACGCGACTTCTAGCTGAGGAAGTTCAAATACCTCCCGCATTTGCTTCGCCAATCCTTGAGCTTCATTCAGAGCCTGTTGGTCGATGTCTAAATGCGGATATTCTCGACCGCGCACAATCTGAATCAACAGGCTTAAATCACACCCTTCCTTCTCTTGTTGCGCGAGCGCTTCAAGATGTTCTGCATTATTTGGTAACTGATACAAGCGAGCAGGAACGGACAGCGCCGCAGTGAGATCAACCATCGCCTCTTTTAATGCTTTGGTTTTGATTCGAGTAACGATATCGGCATACAAAGCATCAATCGGCAACGGATACAGCTTTTTACCATGCTCGGTAACTTGATGGTCGGCGTTAATCGCTTCCATCGTCAGCAAGGTTTGAGTTGCACTGTTGAGTGATTTCTCTGGAATAGGGTCAAGGAAGGACAAGCTCTCAAGCGGAGATCCACAACATGCTGCGGCCAACATAGGTTCAGTCAGCTCTTCACGCTGCAATTCAGGCGGTGTGACTAACTCTAACGCCGCATGTTCACCATATAGACGCACGCAAACGCCATCCATTACCCTACCCGCGCGGCCAGCTCGCTGTTTGGCACTCGCTCGTGATATGGATTTAAGCATCAGTGTGGTTCTGCCATTACGCTGAACGGTGCGTCTCTCTAATCCTGAATCTATCACCACGCCAATGTCAGGAATGGTTAATGAGGTTTCTGCAACGTTGGTCGCAAGGATGACCTTTCTCAAACCATTACCTTCAGTATTGATATTACGACCCGATAACGCTGAATCTCGCTCTTTATCACTGACCGACGCATGCAATTTAACAACTTGGATATCTGGATTTTTCGCTAAGGCTTGTTCGCATTGCACGATCTCTTTTTTACCCGGTAGAAAAACCAACATATCGCCAGAAGAAGCGATCAACTGATGATTAACTTCTTCCACGATGCGCTGCCCTAGATGTCGACTATCAGGCAGTGTTCTGGATTCATTCGCTCTGTGCTCAATCTCAACTTGATAGGTTCGCCCTTCACAGCTTATGCGATTCGCATCCAAATAATGAGCAAGGCGTTCACCCTCAATGGTTGCTGAAGTGATCACCAAACGATGACTCGCTTTTTGTTTCAGAATCGCCACCAGCAGATCAATGTCCCAGCGCCTCTCGTGAAACTCATCCACCACGATCACATCAAAACTAGCTAATCCATCTTCTGATAACCAACGCAGCGCGATACCGGGCGTCACAAAAACAACGTTAGTTTGCTCGTTGTATTCCGACTCAAGCTTAATCGCATAGCCCACTTTGCTACCCAACTTCTCGCCTGATCGCTGCGCGAGATATTTAGCCAGTGATGTACACGCGATGCGTCTTGGCTCCACCACTAACACTCGTCCATGTTGAGAGGCCCAAAGTGGCAGGCGCGTTGATTTACCTGATCCGGTTTCCGCCTCTACGACAAGGTGAGAATTAGCGATTTGTTCGTGGAATACGTTTTGATAAGCATCGATGGGAAGTAATGACATAAAATGGCGAGTAGCGAAAAAGTGTGAGCAAAGTATAACGAATTATCGTGTTGAAATTCGATAAGTGTGGGACAGAGGTAAGAATATCATTTTGTTTGCTCAGATCGCGGAGAAACTATTTACAATTGAATAACTAAACCGTTATCATTTTTTAGTTACCCTTTCTCCCATATTAGGCATCCAATGAACAACGATAAACGCCCTCTATATATCCCTTATGCTGGTCCTGCTCTACTAAGTACACCTCTTCTAAACAAAGGCAGCGCATTCTCTGCTGAAGAGCGCAGTTCTTTCAACCTTGAAGGTTTGTTACCGGAAACAACCGAAACAATCCAAGAGCAAGTAGGACGTGCATACAAACAATATTGTAACTTCGAAAGTGATATGGATAAGCATATCTACCTTCGTAACATCCAAGACACTAATGAAACGCTTTTTTATCGTTTAGTTCAAAACCACATCTCTGAAATGATGCCTATCATTTATACACCAACAGTTGGCGCAGCATGTGAGAACTTCTCAAATATTTACCGTCGTGGCCGTGGTCTGTTTATCTCATACCCGAACCGCGATCGTATCGATGACCTACTGAATAATGCGACAAACCACAACGTTAAAGTTATCGTGGTTACGGATGGTGAGCGTATTCTTGGTTTGGGAGACCAAGGCATCGGTGGTATGGGTATTCCAATTGGTAAGCTAGCACTTTATACAGCTTGTGGCGGTATCAGCCCAGCTTACATGCTACCAATCGTGCTCGATGTGGGTACTAACAACCCTCAACGTCTTGCTGACCCAATGTACATGGGCTGGCGTCATCCTCGTATTACGGGTGCTGACTACGATGCATTCGTTGAAGAGTTCATCCAAGCGGTTCAACGCCGTTGGCCTGATGCATTAGTTCAGTTCGAAGATTTCGCACAAAAGAACGCAATGCCACTGCTTGAGCGCTACAAAGATCGCATCTGTTGTTTCAACGATGATATCCAAGGCACAGCAGCCGTAACGGTTGGTTCTCTACTTGCAGCATGTAAAGCAGCAAACAGCAAACTTTCAGATCAACGCATCACCTTCTTAGGTGCGGGTTCTGCAGGTTGTGGTATTGCTGAAGCTATCATTGCCCAAATGGTGTCTGAAGGTATCAGCGATGCACAAGCTCGCTCTCAAGTTTACATGGTTGACCGTTGGGGTCTGCTACAAGAAGGCATGCAAAACCTGCTTGATTTCCAACAGCGTCTGGTTCAAACCAACGAAAACACCAAAGACTGGGAAAGCGATGGCACTGGTTTCTCTCTACTAGACGTAGTTCGCCACGCGAAACCAACCGTATTGGTTGGTGTGTCTGGTGCTCCAGGTCTATTCAGCAAAGAAGTCATCAAAGAGATGAACCTACACAGTGAACGCCCTATCGTGTTCCCACTGTCGAACCCAACAAGCCGTGTTGAAGCGACGCCAAACGACATTATTCGTTGGACTGATGGCCAAGCACTTGTTGCGACAGGTAGCCCATTTGAGCCAGTCGTTCACAACGGCACAACTTACCCAATCGCTCAGTGTAACAACAGCTACATCTTCCCAGGTATTGGCCTTGGTGTATTGGCTGTGAATGCTTCACGCATCACTGACGAAATGCTAATGGAATCAAGCCGTGCACTTGCTACGTGTTCTCCACTAGCAATCAATGGCACAGGTGCTCTACTTCCACCATTGGAAGAGATCCACACGGTATCTAAGAAAATTGCTCTTGCGGTAGGTAAAAAGGCGATTGAACAGGGCGTTGCTCTAGAGATCACTGAAGAAGCACTGCAACAAGCGATTGACCAGCACTTCTGGCAGCCAGTTTACCGTCGCTACAAGCGCACGGCATTCTAATAAAGCGTACTGCGCTTGGAATAAAGAGCGTTAACGACTCTTATATGAGCCTCTGCAATTGCAGGGGCTTTTTTCTTTAAACTGTCTTGTCTTTTTAACTGATTTTTCTCATTTTTATTTGGTATTATCGAGCACTCAAAAATTAATGCTCAGTGAAAGGACCATACCGAGAGTGAAATTTGATTCTCACATTATCCGTAGCTACATAAAAAAAGCTTACAAAAAACTGCAAGGTTTTCTGTTTGGCGCTTTCCTCGTGTTCTTAGTAGGCAGCGCTGCGGTTATTGCGATCGATTATTGGGTTTCATGGCAAGCGGAAGATCGCATCATCTACGATATAGATGAAGTGCCCGAGCTTGAGGTCGCCGTTGTGCTTGGCACGAGCAAATATTTGGGTCGAACACTCAACGACTATTATAAGCACCGAATCGAAGCCGCGATTGAGCTGTTCGACCGTGAAAAAGTCGACCAGTTTCTGTTAAGTGGTGATAACGCTCATCGCTCTTACAATGAGCCGTGGACGATGAAACGCGACTTGCTGAAAGCGGGTGTACCCGATGAACGCATTAACCTCGATTACGCAGGCTTTAGAACCTTAGACTCGATTGTTCGCGCTAAAAAGATCTTCGACACCGACAACTTCCTGATCATTACTCAGAAATTCCACTGTGAAAGAGCACTATTTATCGCTAATTCTTACGATATTCATGCACAATGTTTAGCGGTTTCAGGCCCTACTCATCATTCAGGCACCTCTATCCGTTTGCGTGAAGTTTTTGCGCGTACCAAAGCCTTCTTAGATTTGTATATTATGGGGACAACGCCAAAGTTCCTTGGACCTAAAGAGCCCATTCAATCGAGTCCAAAACCGGAATCATTTCCGATTCCAAACCCTATGACTGACCCCTCTGTAAACCCTGTTGTAGATCCTACAACAAACCCTATTGCAGACCCAGCAGAGACAGATGTGTAGAAAACTACACATTTTGAATTTGTTGCCTCACATTTCCCCACTGTTACACAAAAACACACCAACACGCCTTTATTAACTTAAGTAACATTCTCCCAACAAAGTCTGACCCTACATCAAGCTATATACCTCGAAAATAATAAGCACGACTCAATGAAGTCGTGCACCAATAAAACGAGGATAACAAAAGGAGCGTCTTATGACGGCACTTGTTACTACACTGAAACACTGGTTGTTCACCCGCAACAGCATGATATTAATTGGTAATTTCACGCTATTCGCACTCTTGCTCAACACCCTTCCTTTCGAATCACAAGTCAATACTGGTTTGAGTATTCTCGTGTTCGTTGCGGTTCTATGGTTAACCGAAGCTATTCATGTCAGCATCACCGCTCTGCTCGTTCCACTCTTGGCTGTCTTGTTTGGTGTGTTCAATACGCCCGCAGCGCTGGCTAACTTTTCAAACCCGATCATCTTCTTATTCATGGGTGGCTTCGCATTAGCAGCTGCACTGAACAAGCAAGAGCTAGATAAAGCGATAGCTGACAAAGTGCTGCTGATAGCAAAAGGCAGAATGTCGGTCGCTGTGTTCATGTTGTTCGGTGTGAGTGCAGGTCTATCAATGTGGATCTCAAACACAGCCACCACAGCAATGATGCTTCCTCTTGTTCTTGGCATCATGAACAAGGTTGACCAAAGTGAAGACCGCAACACCTACGTGTTCGTACTACTGGGTATTGCTTACTGTGCTTCAATCGGTGGTATCGCAACCTTGGTTGGTAGCCCACCAAACGCAATTGCGGCGGCAGAAGTTGGCTTGAGCTTCACAGAGTGGATGGCACTTGGCCTACCAATCTCAATGATCTTACTGCCAATCGCGATGATTATTCTTTACGTGATGACTAAGCCGAAGCTTGACCACAAATTCGAGCTAGACCATGCCCCAGTTGAATGGACAAACAGCAAGAAAATCACACTGTCT
This sequence comes from Vibrio sp. 10N.222.55.C7, assembly GCF_041473335.1. Lineage (NCBI taxonomy): Bacteria > Pseudomonadati > Pseudomonadota > Gammaproteobacteria > Vibrionales > Vibrionaceae > Vibrio > Vibrio sp. 10N.222.55.C7. The sequence continues at coordinate 349,854 of NZ_JBFRSC010000021.1, read as the reverse complement.
ATCTTCCTTCTAACCGTAACGCTTTGGATATTCGGTAAACCAATCAACGCAATGATTGGCGGATTCTCTAAATTTGATAGCTTGGTAGCGATTGGCGCAATTGTACTGCTTGGCGCTTCTAGAGCGGTGGAATGGAAAGATGTTGAGAAGACAACGGACTGGGGTGTTCTTATCCTGTTCGGTGGCGGTATCTGTTTAAGTAACATTCTGAAAGCGACAGGAACCAGCGTATTCCTAGCACACTCACTAAGCGGATTTTTAGAAACAGCTGGCGTACTGCTTACGATTCTAGCCGTGGTAGCGTTCGTGGTATTCCTAACGGAATTTGCGAGTAACACAGCGAGTGCAGCACTTCTGGTGCCAGTATTCGCAACCATCGCTGAAGCACTTGGTATGTCGCCAGTTATCTTGTCTGCTCTGATCGCTGTCGCTGCATCTTGTGCCTTCATGCTACCAGTAGCGACACCTCCTAACGCAATCGTGTTTGGCTCGGGTCACATCAAGCAGAAAGAGATGATGCGAATCGGTATGGTGTTGAACCTAGTTTGTATCCTAGTTCTGACTCTGTTCGCTTGGATCTTCTGGTAAACACTAACGTTCTATAAGCGCATGCTTACAGGAATGCTCCCCTAAACTGGTTGAACTTCCCCCGGTTCAACCAAGACAAAAATGCCCGTTCAGCGTAAGCAAGCACTGAACGGGCATATAAAAACAAGAAACGCTTTCCCTTTTGGTGGCCCCGCGCCACCTTTTTTGTTTTGGCTTTTGGGAGAAGAACCATAAAAACGCCACACGTCACATATGCACGTGTGGCTTATAAACTCATCAAAACAATTTTCAGATTAGTGACTCAAGATCACCTGGTTTCGACCTGAATGCTTTGCTTGATATAAAGCTTCATCAGCGCGAGCAATGGTCTCTGTCACTCGCTCTTGCTTCATCTCGGCAACACCGATACTGCATGTCAGCGGATCGCCATGAACCCAAAGGTGCTGGCTAACCAATAATCGAATGCGTTCAGCTTTTATCTGCGCCTCTCCGGCTTCGGTCTCAGGGCAAAAAACAATGAACTCTTCACCACCCCATCTCACCAACTTGTCGGTAGCGCTGATCGAACTGCCCACCACCATGCTGAACTCGCGTAAAATATGGTCACCCATTTGATGTCCGTACTTGTCATTTACACTCTTGAAGTAGTCGATATCGAGATACAACATACCCAGCTTGCCATGTCCTTGCTTCACATGTTGTGACTGCATTTTCAACCAATCACGAATCGCGTGGCGGTTTAGTATTCCGGTTAACTCATCACGATGGGCCATCTCTGAAAATTCAAAATTCTGTTCTCTCAGTGCGCGATTGACGTTCTTTAAGTGGTGATGTCTTTTCTCTGCGATCACCATGCGTTTTCTTGAACGGTTTAACTCTGACAGCAAGAATACGGTGCCCGTCCCCACCCACACAAACAGTAGGATCATGAACAAGCTTTCTGCGGTGATATACGAACCTTCGAACTCAATACTGCGGATGACGATTCTGTGGTGACCGAGTTTCGCTCCAGACGCAGTAGCAAACTCAACCATATTCACATTCGAAAATTCAGGGGCCGAATGCTCTAACGCAATGTCGTTGTCAGCCAGCCACCATGTCATCACTTGCAGATTTTTGATCGGGATTTCAATCACACCACCATCGATTCCTGGAGAAAACTCCATCCCATTGTACTTGTGCGTGTACTCGTCATCAGGAACTGAATAAGTAGGGTTGTAGTTACGTAGATAGGTTCTCAAACGGCCACTAGAGTCAGCCTCCGCATGGTAATCAATGTTCACTCTAAAGGTGTGGTACTGAGAAAGGTCAAGGCCCGAGGTGATGTCAGGGTTGATACGAATCGACAGCCCACAGTAAGGCCACGGATACTCCGACTCTTTAAGTTCACAGTCGAGAATATACTGCCCATTTTCGTAGGATAACTGGGACGTACTGACTCCTCTATCAACTTGATCACTGGTCGCGATAAATTCATATTTATCAGGGGTAATTGCCGTTATCACACGATTTCCGCTCACACGGTAATACTGCACAATGGCAAGTGTTGCGATAACTAAAAAGATAACAATCTTATGGATCCACTTCACGTCTAAGCTTCCGGCTTAAGGTCCCTATAAATGGGATTTCATGATAAAAAATAACCTGAGTGGATTAATGATATTGATGCCAATAATCCACTAAAAAGCGTTATATCACGCCTTAACAAAATGTCATACCATAATTTAAACTGAGTGTTTACCATCAATTATCCATCGCAATAATCGAGCAATATTGCGTATAAAAGCAGACTCTATTTGTTATACTCATCGCAAATCATCGTTGACCGTATCGCCTGTTCACAAGGCGAGCGAGTGGACGAAATAATAATCAAAATACAACGAGTAATGTCATGTCTTTATTAGCAAAAGGAACACTCAAGAAGATGAGTGCTTCCCTTGATGGCGCGGTTACCTACCGTTTGCCTGTAGGCGAAGAGTTTGTAGAGCTAAACCCTCTGATTGGTAAAACCATCAACCTCACTCACACCGGCAATATTTTTTGCTGCTCATGTGGTAAGAAAACTAAGAAGAGCTACTCTCAAGGCCACTGTTTTGTGTGCATGAAAAAGCTAGCAAGCTGCGACATGTGCATCATGAAGCCAGAGACTTGTCACTACGATGAAGGCACATGTCGTGAGCCTCAATGGGGTGAAGAGAACTGCATGGTTGATCACTTCGTTTACCTATCAAACACATCAAGCCTAAAGGTGGGTATCACTCGTCATACTCAAATCCCTACCCGTTGGATTGACCAAGGCGCGACTCAAGGTTTGCCTATCTTGAAGGTAAAAACACGTCAGATCTCTGGCCTGATCGAAGTTGAGTTAGCGAAGCACATTGCTGACAAAACCAACTGGCGCACGCTGCTAAAAGGCGATGGCGACGATATGGAGTTGGTAGAAAAAGCCAAAGAACTATTGCCATTGGTTGAGGATAAAATCCAAGAGATCAGAGCAAAGTTTGGTGACGATGCAATCGAGATTCTGAGCGAAAACATCACTTCATTGAGCTACCCAGTTGAGCAACACCCAGTGAAGATTGTTTCGCATAACTTTGACAAGAACCCTGAAGTATCTGGTGTGCTGCAAGGTATTAAAGGCCAATACCTAATCTTAGATACGGGCGTGATTAACATCCGTAAATTTGGCTCTTACGAAGTGGAAGTGTCTGCATAACTTGTAGAACTTAAACGTTTCTTATAGTTGGAAACGCTTAGTGAATAGCCAAAAAATAAAATGCCCTCAAGTGATGACTTGAGGGCATTTTTCGTTGTCGATCCTATTCGCTTTCGATGACGATTTTAGGCGTTAGAGCGCAACCACATCTCCGTCTACACAATTCTTGCCTTTGGCTTTCGCGCGATAGAGAGATTGATCCGTTAAATTCACGAGTGCATCAATCGTGACACCGTCTTCACAGGCTTGGCTATCACTGATTCCGATACTGACACTCGAATTAAATCGTAACTGTTCATCAATCTTAAATTCGGTTTGATTAAACTGCTCTCGGATCTGATCAGACACTTGACGCGAAATCTGAGGCGACGCATTAGGGATAAATACAATGAACTCTTCACCGCCCCATCGACCTGCAACACCGCCCACAGCCTCAACATTACGCTTAGTAATATCAGCCAATGCGCAAATTACCTCGTCACCCACCATGTGCCCGTAGGTATCATTGATCGATTTGAAGTCATCGATATCAAGCAGCATACACACTAAGTGAGTCTCAGAGACAAGGTGCTCTCTCAGCCACTCATAAATCGCCCTACGGTTAAGCAAATCCGTCATTTCATCGTAATTCGCTTGGTGTACCAACTGCTTTTCCAGCATCACCTTTTGAGTCACATCTTCGAGCACAACCTGAACGGCTGGCTGACCTTTCCAAGTAATCGCATTGTCGTAAATATTGAAGAACCGATGAACGCCGTCAAAGCCAATGTTTTCAACCACGGTACTAGTACCTGACAACTCCCCTGATACGATCGCGTGATAGTGCTTGCTGATGCCATCGGCATTCTGTTTTGGTACCAGTTCAAGGATAGAGTCCAGCTCTAATACTTGCTCGATGGAAGCCGCGCCTTGCATGTTGACCCAAGATTGATTAACCATCAGCGGCTTGAAATCTCGGTGAACCAAGATGCCCTGCCCAGATTGCATGATCATGTCGTGATACATCTTATCTTGCTCAAGCACCGCATTTTGCAGCTGAATCGCTGGGGAAAGATCGATCACCGTGACTTGCAGTGCAGGTCTTCCCTGCCACTCCGTCACATGGTCGATAGAAAACACAGTGAACTCTCTGCCATTACGATCAATATTGGTATAGGTGTGAACCTGAGGGTCGCGTTGACCACTGACCGTTTCAAGGTAATTTTGATAAGCTAAAACATGGTAATCTTCTGAGATTAGATCTAGAAAGCTATCGATATTAGAAAGTAGTTCTTCGGGCGATTGGTATCCATAGATGCGAGCATAGTTAGCGTCAACACTCACTACATTCATATCTTGAATAGTTATTACACCGTACGTGGATTCGAAATTTATTGAAGACATTGCCAACTCCGCACTCTAGCTACACTTCATAAACTGGAGCATAACAACACATCCTGCCAACGCTTCCACACAATCTATCACGCGCTAGGGACATTAATATGCCATCTAGTATATCGTACTGTTGCGGCCTTCTCTACAACTCAATCGCTAACACGAGTTAGTAAAAGTAGACAAGCATCTCAATCCCATTATTCGCGTCAAAAAACAGAAATAGATAACCTATACCAATGTAACCATTATCTTTTTCTATTTTTGGGTTAAATCTGATGAAATAACCCGTGCACTACTCGTTCCAATCAGAGAAATAAGAGACTAAAAAGTCGATAGCCAACCGTGCTCTCTGTGGAAGAAAGCGACGGTTCTGATAAACAATCCAACTGCTTGTGCCCGATCCCCAATACTCTTCTAACACAGGAACGAGTTTTCCATTGCTAAGGCCACCATTGAAGCTGCTTTTAGGAAGATAAACGATACCAAGCCCCTCTTCGCAAGCTTTCAGTACCGCGCTTGAATTGTTGCTTCTCCAACGGCCATGAACTCTTACCGCAGTTAGCGGCTGTCCATCTTTCTCGAATAACCACTGGTCACTGTTGGCGATAATACAGCTGTGCAGCTTGAGTTGTTCTGGATTCGCTGGCGCACCAAACTCAGCAATGTAATCTTTGCTTGCTGCCGCAGCCATTGGGCGATCAACCAACTTTCTTGCCACCAGCCCTGAATCGTCTAATCGACCGTAGCGAATGGCGAAGTCGATACCATCCTCGATGAAGTTCACCATCTTAGTGTTGAAGTTCATTTCGATAGTCAGTTCAGGGTGATCTTTAGCAAATTCCATCAGTGCTGCGGCAACATGGTTTTCTGCAAATGCGCCCGCCGCACTGACACGTAAAGTACCGCTCAACTGAGTTTGTTGAGATGTGACTTGTTCATTCGCTTGTTGCAGCCCAATCACCAAGTCTTTGCACTGTTGGTAATAAGTGTGGCCAGATTCAGTCAGGCTAACCATCCGTGTTGAACGCGCAAGCAGAGCCACTCCCACTCTCTCTTCCAACCTTGAAACCTGCCGACTCACATGGCTGGTACTGCAACCTAGCTGTTTAGCGGCCGCTGAAAAGCCGTGACACTCAGCGACCGCAACAAATTCATTAATCCCTTCAAAGCTATCCATACATAATCTACTCGCATTTTATCTTTGCTATATAGCAACAATGTTTTGCCTGTTTAGCATATTATCACCTAATCGGTTTGGAACTAGTATTAGATACAACAAGACGGCGATAGCTAAGTAACAACACGATACCTAGCACTAAGCGTTAGCACCTAACGAACAACATCAGTGCTTAACGAAAAGCGTCAGCACCTAAATAAAAAAACAGCAGCTCAAAGGGACGAACCATGAAAAAAATACTAATTCCAGTGACTAACCACGCAACACTAGGCGATACAGATCAAGCGAATGGTACTTATGCGCCTGAACTGACTCATGCTCTCAAAGAGATCATTGCTGCGGGTTTTGAGTACGACATCGCTTCTATCAAGGGTGGTAAAGGCCCATTGTACGGAACCGATATTGAAGGGGATTCAGTAAACGCTGATATCTTGGCGGATGATGATTTCCAAAACCGCATTAACAACACGATTCCAGTAAGCCAAATCAATGCTGAAAGCTACGACGCTATCTTCTACCCAGGTGGATTCGGTTTGCTTTCAGACTTAGCAACCAATGAACAGTTCGCTAGCATCGCAGCAAAGCATTATGAAGATGGTGGTATTGTCGCAGCAGTATGTCACGGCCCAGCAGCCCTACTTCCTATCGTACTAAGCAACGGTGAGAAGCTACTAAGCTCTAAATCGGTGACTGGCTTTACACGTGAAGAAGAGATCGACTTTGGCACCATCAACGACATTCCATTCCTACTAGAAGAGTCACTTGCTCGTGGCGCAGCACGTTTCAACAAGGTTCAACCTTGGCAAGAGCTTGTGATTGTTGATGAGCGAGTCATTACAGGCCAGAACCCAACCAGCGCACACGCAGTGGGTGTCGCCATTGTTGAGCAGCTTTCTTAGTCGAATCGCTGTCTTGATTAAGTCACTGGCGCTAACTCAATAAGCGCGGTGAAATGAAAAAGAGCATATTTCCTACTCAATATTCATGAGAGAAGTATGCTCTTTTCTAATTCTGTCGCGATTTAGTGCTAATTACTTCTGCTAATGGCTTCGCAAGATCCCTTCAAGCACATTGAACAGCAAGTCGATCTCTTCAATCGAGTTGTAATGCATACAACCAATACGCACCACGCCCTGCTCTTCAATACCCAGCTGCTTCACCAAACCTAGCGCGTAGAAGTGTCCGTTCCACACACAGATATTATGCTCACCCAGCTTCTTAGCGATGAACTCTGGCGAGTGGTTATCGAAGGTGATGGCGAACGTTGGCGTTCTCAGGTTCGAATCAAACTCCGTCTTACCATAAAGTTTTGCCCCTTCCAGATCGCCCAAGCGTTTTAGGAAGTACTCACTCAGTTGGCTTTCATGCTTATTATAAAGCGCGTAGCTTTGTTCTAAACGAGAACGCAGTGAATCTGTTGGCTCACCAAACTGTGCTAAGTAATCCACCGCCGCAATCACACCTGCAAGACCTTCGAAACTTTGTGTTCCTGTTTCAAAACGGCCTGGGCCAATGTTAGTGGCAGGCTCAACCTTGTAAGGCTTTAACGTATGCAGCCATTGAGGTGCAATGTAAGCAATACCCACATGCGGGCCGAAGAACTTATAAGCCGAACACGCTAAGAAATCACAATTCAGCTGTTGAACATCGATCAAGTGATGAGGAGCGTAGTGAACCGCATCAACATAAACCTGAGCACCGTGCTGATGTGCAAGCTCGATAACTTTCGCCATATCAACAATCGAGCCTGTCGTATTCGAAGCAAAAGTCACAGCAACCAGCTTGGTCTTCTCATTTAACAGAGACTCAAAATGCGCCATGTCTAAGCTGCAATCCGACTCATCTACACGAACTTGGCGAACAATCGCGCCTTTGTCGTCTGCCGCTTGCTGCCAGCTTGATACATTCGAGTAATGGTCTAACGCAGTGACGATAACTTCATCGCCCTCTTTCCAATCGCGGCTGATCGCGCGGCTAAGTTGGAAGGTCAGAGATGTCATGTTCGCTCCAAACACAACGTTGCCAGAAGACTCAGCATTGAGTAGCGCTTGTGCCGCTTCTCTCGCTTGCTGCATTAAACCTGTGGTCTTCTGGCTAGAAAAGTAATGACCGCCGAGGTTTGAATTAAAGTGCCCAAGGTATTCCGTCATGGACGCTAAAACATTTTCAGGAACCTGAGAGCCACCCGGCCCATCAAAAAAGGTCACAGGCTTACCGTTATGGTATTGGCCTAGTGCGCTAAACTGCTGGCGCACATCATTAAGAGTGAAGGACATTGCGCGCATCCTTAGCCGTTAGAACAAACACATCCATATAGCCCATCTCATCGTGGTCTATGGTACGAATAGGCTGTGCGTTGTGCCAAAGCTTGCTGTCGGCGAGCATTGCTACTTCACCGTCTTCAAGCACTTTTCTAAAGAATGGCGCTTCATGAGAATCTTGGTACAGCATGATCTCGCCACCCACAATGTTATGACGGTTAACACCAATTAAAGCGATGTGGTCGAAGCCGTCTTGGTGAACACCTTCTGGTGCAACCTGCGTCTCTTCAAAAATGGCAGCGATACGGATTTGGTGGATTTCGATTTCTTGCCCGTCTTCAAGCCCATTGGTTTCAATAAACAGTTCACACATCTCTTGCATGCCTTGGCTGCTTAGAATTGGTGCTTCAATCGGCTCGAACTGACGAACAACATCACCTTGAAAGTGATTAATGTTTTCAGACTGAACAAAGTTATGTTTGTCTAGCTCAACGACTTGTCCATTACTGAATTGAACCACCGAGTACCTTCTCAATCGAAACTGGCCATCCGCATGCTCTGTGCTTGGTAGCTTAGAGAATGATGGTGACAACTCCTCAACCGCGTGGTTACTGAGGTGGGTAATATGTAGGGTATTTTCGTGAGCATGTAACATCATCGACTCCTTAATGATTGTTAATTTACTTTTGATATTTAACATTTTGCTTACATAAAGGATACTTGAAGATCTTGTCAAATCAACATTAAACAATCATTTATCCCGTCAGATTTAATAATTCAGACACTAAATCCAACCCGAAATCAAAAAGCAGTGTATAACACCAGAATAAAAGATGACCAACTCTTAAAACTAGCACACTCCACTAGCTAGTTATAAATCCCTATAAATTTAAATATAACGATATTATCCACTGGAAAGCTAAGTTTCATATTGTGTCAGCCCTTTAGCGTCAATACGCCAACCTCCTTACATGAGCTCAGGCGTCACGCTCGCCATCATTCATTTCTATGCTTTTGCACAGCGAAATACGACCTACCTATCAATTGCCAAGCTATTGATTATTTACACAACAAACTGAAATTGGTTAATTTATAAGTACGCCAGAAACCAAACGCCTTTGCTTGCGCGTCTGGAACAGGTCGAGTTCGGGGGGAACTCGGCCGCTCTTAAGTAACAATTACTTTCTTTTAAGGTTACGCCTTTCTCAATTCCAATTCAGTTTGTGGTGTGTTCTCCTAGTATCAGTTAAGACTCGTATTTGAGTTAACCTAGAGAGCTTGATAATAAAGTGCTTTAAAAATGTAGATTCCGGCACTGATGTGCTAATTCCTACCCGTTGTTTTTCTAATACACTATCTAGCTACTTCGAGCTTTTTCGTAGCATTTTGAAACGAATGATCAATCAAACAACCATGAGGTTAATGGTAGAATTCTGCCCCTTTTTTGTTTTGGAGATGTTCGTGAAAAAGTTACTTTTGTTATGTATGGTGTCTTTGTCTTTAATGGGGTGTGTGTCATCGCAAGTAGCCATTGTGGATAACACTGCTGTAGGTAACAATAACATTCATGTTGTGATTGAAAGTGACGCGGTTGAGGATCGACTTGGTGTTGGTCCGGTTATCTTGAAGTATTTAGAAGATAAACAAATCTCATCAGAACTTGGTCATGGCGGCAAGCATTTTGCGCAATCAGGCACTGGTAGCGGTTTCTTGGTGGCTGAAAACAAATGGCTCACCAATTACCATGTAATAAAGGATTTAGATGACATTACTATCAGTTATGCAGGTAAGAACATTCCGGCTACTGTTATTGCTACTGATGAACATAATGATCTAGCCCTCCTAAAGGCAGACAGCGGTGATTTGAAATCAATAAAATTCGCTACAGCTGAAGTTGGAAATAGTATTTACGTATCGGGTTACCCGCTCTCTTCTATGCTGGGCGATTATGCAAGACTGACAACGGGTAATATAAGCAGTTTGTATGGATTTGATGGTAACACTAGCAACATACAAATTACGGCCCCGATCTCTCCAGGGAACTCAGGAGGACCTGTAACAAATACCGACTTTGAAGCGGTAGGTGTAGTCGTCAGCACGGCAAATACAGTCGCGATGGCTAATAGAATCGGTTCGCTACCTCAAGGCTTAAACTTCGCTGTATCTCCGAACATTGCCACAGGATTTTTGTTGCAAAATGGCGTTGAGACACCACAAGAAACAATAGATAGCGTTCAGGCGCTTCTCAGTAGTACGGCATTAATTTGGAATGGCAATTCAACAAACCAGAAGCGAACTTATATCGCCAAGTTTACTTATAGATATAATTGGGACCTAGGTAACCATCTGTCGTATATGAGATTGCACCTTATTGATAGTAATACCGGTGAAACGGTTTTAAAGTCATCCCTCGAAGCTGATTCAATGGGTGTCCAAGGTCCAGTTTATGACATGATGGACAAGATCACCTCGGAATTAGCGGTAGGTCACAATCAAACCAACATGTAATTTTGATAACCAAGAGTCAATATCAAAGAGTCGTTCTACTTAGTTAGTTCGGCTTTTTGGCCACAAGTTATCACTCGAAATTAAAGCTCTGATCGGTTTGGTTTATGGTTGGCCTTTCTCTACGCCTTGTGTATTTAAAGCACTTTTGTTTAACTGTCCTGAACCAATAGGGCTAGACGCTTCTGTAAGCGACTTTCCAACCCCAAAAGTTGCCCGAACCCTCGAGTTCGAGTGTTTTTTGTACTCTTAATTATAAACTTCAAAGCCTACATACTCTCTGAGCACTATAACATGCTCACTCCTCCACTAGCTTTTGAAGGCCCCTAACTAGCGATAGTGCTGACCTCCCCACCACACGTTAAACCTTGGGAAGTTCTCACTGACTCTTCCAGCCAGGAAAACGTTTGTCTCCATTAAGTTCTAACGTATAACGATTAATTACACTTCAGCCCTTGTTTACACTTTTATTGCCTCCATATTTTCCATACAATCCTAAGCGATTATAAATAAAAACAATTTCAATTTCGGAGTCCTCATGAGCGACGTAAAGCACTGTAATTTATTGATTCTTGGTTCTGGCCCTGCTGGCTATACAGCTGCAGTTTACGCTGCTCGTGCAAACCTAAACCCAGTTCTGGTTACTGGTATGCAGCAAGGTGGTCAGCTTACAACCACAACAGAAGTGGAAAACTGGCCGGGTGATGCTGAAGGTTTAACGGGTCCAGCTCTAATGGATCGCATGAAAGAGCACGCAGAGCGCTTTGAAACAGAGATCCTGTTCGACCACATTAACGAAGTCGACCTATCTAACCGCCCTTTCCGTCTTAAAGGCGATTCAGGCGAGTACACGTGCGATGCATTGATCATCTCTACGGGTGCATCGGCTAAGTACTTAGGTTTAGATTCTGAAGAAGCATTTAAAGGCCGTGGCGTTTCTGCTTGTGCAACGTGTGATGGTTTCTTCTACCGCAACCAGAAAGTGGCGGTAGTTGGTGGTGGTAACACGGCTGTTGAAGAAGCACTTTACCTGTCTAACATCGCATCTGAAGTTCACCTAGTTCACCGCCGTGACACGTTCCGCGCTGAAAAGATCCTAGTGAAACGTTTAATGGACAAAGTAGAGAACGGCAACATTGTTCTTCACACTGATCGCACGCTAGACGAAGTTCTGGGCGACGACATGGGCGTAACGGGCGTTCGTATTAAAGATACTCAGTCTGATAAGACAGAAGATATCGAAGTAATGGGCGCATTCATTGCTATCGGTCACCAACCAAACACTGAAATCTTCAAAGGCCAAGTCGACATGAAAGATGACTACATCATCGTTCAGTCTGGTCTTGAAGGTAACGCAACACAAACCAGCATCCCTGGCGTGTTCGCTGCAGGTGATGTAATGGACCACAACTACCGCCAAGCAATCACTTCTGCTGGTACAGGTTGTATGGCTGCACTGGATGCTGAACGCTTCCTAGATGGCCTTAACGATAAGTAAATCTGAGATTGCAGATTTGATTATCGGTGCTCTCGCCTCAGTAGATGCAGGGCGTCATCACATTTTGTTGTAAATCCCTAAAGCCCAGTGGTATATCCACTGGGCTTTCTTTTGTATACTAGCCGCCCTCAACAAATAATAATTATCATTAAGCCTTCATAATGGATAAGAAAAAACAACGCAGCTTGAACAAGTGGCTTAAGCAACAGAGTAAGTTAGCGAAACGCTGGCTTATGATTGCGATTAGCCTTGGCGTACTTTCAAGCGTGTTTTTAATTGCTCAAGCAGCTCTTCTCGCCTCTATTCTTCACCAGCTGATCATCGAGAATGTCGATAAATCTGAACTGGTTGGTCATTTCGCCGGCTTGGCATTATCGGTCGTTGGCCGTGCTGGCTGTACATGGGGACGTGAGATCGCAGGTTATCGCTGTGGTGAACAGATCCGTGTCTACATCAGGCAACTGATCCTTGATAAGTTACGTGAGTTGGGCCCTGCTTATATCAAAGGCAAACCTGCGGGTACGTGGGCAACCCTGTTGCTAGAACAAGTCGAAGACATGCAAGACTTCTTCTCTCGTTACTTACCTCAGATGTCTTTGTCGGTAATGATTCCATTCATTATTTTGGTTGTGGTGTTCCCAGTTAACTGGGCAGCAGGACTGATCTTCTTGATTACTGCTCCACTGGTGCCGATGTTCATGGCACTTGTTGGTATGAAAGCAGCCGATGCAAACCGTAAAAACTTCAAAGCACTGCAGCGTCTTTCTGGTCACTTTTACGACCGTTTGCAGTCAATGACAACCATCCGTCTATTTGATCGCACCAACGCTGAAACAGAGGTATTGAAAGGTGCATCTGAAGTGTTCAGAACGCGTACCATGGATGTGTTGAAAATCGCTTTCTTGTCTTCTGCTGTACTTGAGTTTTTCACGTCGATCTCTATCGCGATGACAGCGGTTTACTTTGGTTTCACCTACATTGGTGAGCTTAACTTCGGCCACTACGGCGCGGGCATTACGCTATTCGCAGGTTTGTTTATCCTTATCTTGGCGCCAGAGTTTTACCAACCTCTGCGCGACTTAGGTACTTTCTACCACGCGAAGCAACAAGCGGTTGGCGCTGCCGAAAGTATTGTCGAGTTCCTAGAAACAGACATCACTAAGGTTAAATCAGGCGACACTCAGCTCGACCCGGCTCAAGGCATCAATATTGAAGCTCAAGATCTCAAAGTGTTAAGCCCTGAAGGTGTTCAATTGGTTGGTCCTATTTCGTTCGCACTTAACACTCGACAGTCGACTGCGTTAGTTGGCCCAAGTGGTGCGGGTAAAACGAGTTTGATCAACGCTATTCTTGGTTTCATGCCTTATGAAGGAAGCTTGAAAATCAATGGTATTGAATTGCGTGACCTCGACTTAGCCTCTTGGCGTAAAACCATTAGCTGGGTTGGTCAAAACCCATTGCTACTGCACGGTAGCATTCGTGACAACGTCACCCTAGGTAAGCACGATATCGCTGACCAAATTGTCGAGAATGCACTTGAGCAATCATTTGCTAGCGAATTTGTAAACGAGCACGGCTTGGATTACATGATTTCTGATCGCTCTGGCGGCCTTTCTGTTGGTCAATCTCAGCGTTTGGCTCTGGCTCGCGCAATGATTCAAGACGGTCAGTTCTGGTTGCTCGATGAACCCAGTGCCAGCCTAGATACTCGTAGCGAACAGTTGGTAATGAAAGGCATCAATAGCAACATCGAAAGCCGCACTGCCCTACTTGTGACGCACCAACTTGCCCCGCTTCAATCGGTCGATAACATTCTGGTTATGCGCGATGGTGGTCTTGTTGAACAAGGTCATTACTCTCAGCTTTCGACTGCGGGTGGTTTATTCGAAGAGATGCTTAACGCGAACTTAGCTCAACAAGATAATAAGGGTAATTTAGATGCGTGATTTACTGCCTTACCTGAAACTCTATAAAAAGCATTGGTTTGGCCTATCGCTAGGCATGCTATTGGCTTTTGCTACTCTGTCGGCTTCTATCGGCTTGTTAACGCTATCAGGTTGGTTTATTTCAGCTTCCGCGGTTGCTGGCCTGACGATTGCACGTGAAACCTTCAACTACATGCTACCGGGTGGTGGCGTACGTGGTTTGGCAATGAGCCGTACTGCGGGTCGTTGGGGTGAACGTGTTGTGAGCCACAATGCGACATTCAAACTGTTAACTGATTTACGGATCTTCTTCTTCAAGAAGCTGGCTCCGCTGATCCCAGGTCGTATTTCAAACCTTCGTGACGCTGACCTTCTCAACCGTTTGGTTGCTGATGTCGACGCCATGGACCACGTGTACTTGCGCTTAGTAAGCCCTGTGACGGTGGGTATGTTCGGGATCTTCTTCCTAACTCTGTTCTTAATGTGGTTCGATAGCTCACTAGGTTTAATCTTAGGTTCTATCCTTCTTATCATGCTGTTGGTTTGGCCAATCTTGTTCTACAAGCTGGGTAAACGTAACGGTGGTGAACTGACACAGAACAAAGCTGATCTTCGTGTGACTACGTTAGATTGGATTGAAGGCTACAGCGAACTGACTCTGTTTGGTGCTGAAGAGCGTTACCGCAATGCAATTCTAGAAACGCAACGCAAGCTGATGGCGAATCAGTTTGTGAATGCTAACCTAACCGGTATGGCTTCAGCAGCGCTAATGCTGTTCAACGGTTTGACGTTGGTTCTTATGCTTTGGCTTGCGGCTGACGGTGTGGGTGGTAATGCACCAGACCCGTTCATCGCGCTAATGGCATTCGCAACCATGGCAAGCTTCGAGCTATTAATGCCAATTGCAGGTGCGTTCCAGCATTTAGGTCAAACTCTGTCTTCAGCACGTCGCTTGAACGAAGTTATTTTGTCGGAGCCTGAAGTTCAGTTCGCTGAAGAGAAGCTAGACATCAACAAGCCGCTTGATATTACGTTCTCAAACGTGACATTCAACTACCCTGACTCTGAGCGCAGTGTTCTGAACGCTGTTGACCTAACGATCCCTGCCACGCACAAGGTTGCGATTGTGGGTCAAACAGGTTCTGGTAAATCGACTCTGATTCAGCTTCTGACTCGTTACTGGGATCCTAAAAAGGGCTATATCTCAATCGCGGGCATTGAACTGACGCAGTGGAACGAATCACAGCTTCGTGAATCAATCAGTGTGGTAAGCCAACGTGTCGACATTCTAAATGGTACTTTGCGTGACAACTTGTTGATTGCAAGACCAGAAGCGACCGATGATCACTTAGCGAATATCCTAAAAGACGTTGGTCTAGAAAAGCTGCTTGAGAATAACGCACTTGATAGCTGGTTAGGTGACGGTGGTCGTCAACTGTCTGGTGGTGAGAAGCGCCGTATTGGCATCGCACGTGCGATTCTTCATGATGCCCCTATCCTGCTTCTCGATGAGCCAACAGAAGGCTTAGATAAGCAAACAGAACACAGCATCATGACGCTGTTCGAGAAGCACTTTGAAGGCAAGACGGTTATCTTCATCACTCACCGTTTGATTGGTCTAGAGTCGATGGATTCGATTGTTCTGATTGAACAAGGCGAGATTGTTGAACACGGCTCCCATGAGAAGCTGTTAAACGAAGAAGGACGTTACTTCCAACTTCGCCAGGCAATCTAGCTCCTTCATAAGTTATAAAAAAAAACCATTCAAAGCCCGAGTCCATGCTCGGGCTTTTTTGTGTCTGTGATTCTCCTGAACTACACCCTTCTCCAATCAAACTTGGCCAGTCACTTACAATAAGTACTGACCTTGATGCCAATACCCAAACAGCTTAAAAACGACAAGCGAACGACCCTGCGATGGTTAAATTTATGGAGCAGTACTTCCCTACTCGTGCCAACCTTAAAGCGAAATTCCCTGGCTATCCGAATAACTAGTTAGGGATTCATAACTCTAACTAGCACGCACAAAAAAGCCGAATGTGATAATCACATTCGGCTTTTAAATTACGAGTTAGTGCTTAAAGCTTGAAGCGGCTGATTTCGCTTTCTAGCTCGTGAGACAGCTCAGAAAGTTGAGCGGCTTGCTCTGCAGCTTGGTGTGCTTCGTCTGCTAGCTCGTTAGATACGTCACGGATTCCTTCAGTGTTACGAGTAATCTCAGACGTTACTGACGCTTGCTCTTCTGCAGCAGAAGCAATCTGTGTTGCCATGTCACTGATGCGTTCAACAGCAGCATGGATTTGCGTTAGGCTTGCAGCCGCTGAGTTCGCGTCATCAACACTGGTTTCAGCAAGTGTACGGCTATCGTTCATGATGTTAACCGCTTTGCCTGTTGTACCTTGCAGCAACTCAATCGTTTGTTGAATTTCTTGCGTTGAACCGTGTGTACGTTGGCTCAGAACTCGAACTTCATCCGCTACTACTGCGAAACCACGACCTTGCTCACCGGCACGTGCTGCTTCAATAGCGGCGTTAAGTGCAAGTAGGTTCGTTTGTTCTGCAATACCTTGAATGTTAGACAAGATAGCGTTGATGCTGTTGCCGTGCTCTTCAAGCTCGAGAATCACGTTAGTTGCGATTTGAACTTCTTGAGCAAGGTTTTGGATAGAGCTTTGAGTCTGTGTTACTTGACCAGTACCGTGCTCACACGCGCCAACCGCTTCAGATGAGTTCTGTGCAGTGTGGTCTGCGTTACCTGCGATCTCTTGTGTTGCTGCAGCCATTTCGTTAACGGCTGTTGCTACCATGTTGATCTCGTCTTGTTGCATTTGGATACGAGCACTACGTTCTTCAGCTTGAGAAGCCGTTTGACGTGCTTGGTTGCCTAGCGCAGCAGATACTTCGCTTAGCTTGATCACCATGGTGTGCATGTTACCCACAAAGCGGTTGAAGTTTGCTGCAAGCTGACCAATTTCGTCGTCGCTCTTAGGCTCAAGGCGTTGAGTAAGATCGCCCTCACCTGAAGCAATTTCTTCAAGTGCTGCTGAAACGCGGTTTAGGTCGCGGAATAGGAAGCTTACTAACCAAGACACGAGTACGATTACGATGAGCGTAATAACGACAGCAGTGATGATCAGCTGAGTAAGTAGCGTTGAGTGGTTCGCTTCTTCTGTTGCTTTGTCCATCTGAACCGCGAAGATCCAGTTAGTGTTAGGCACCTTCGTGAAGTAAAGCAGCTTGTCTGCGCCGCGCTCTTTGATGATCTCGATGCTACCCGTACGCACTGCGTTTTCGATGATAGGCATAGAGATATCGTTTGAAAGCTGGCTTACCGGCTTCAAGCTTAGTGCTGAATCTGGGTGTGCTAGGAATGTGCCGTCAGAGGCATCAATTAGCATTGCGTAAGCGTTGTCACCAACATCAAGGCTGATTACATCGTTAACCAACTGGTCGATCAGTACGTCTGCACCAACAACACCAACAAGTTGGCCATTGTGGCGAACAGGTTCTGCGATCGTTACTAGAAGTGCTTTGGTGATTGCATCTTGGTAAGCCGTAGTAATGATTTGCTTACCTGCAGCGTTTGCTTCTTGGTACCAAGGACGTTGACGAGGATCGTAATCTGCACGATTACGTTCAGGATGTGAACGGTACATTCCACCTTCTGGAGTACCTAAAAAGATATCGTCAAAGCCACCCGCTACACGAGCTTGTCTAAGGAAAGGAACAACATCATCCTCTCGTGAAAAGTCATTAAATGCTGATGCGATATCAGTACGGATATCAATCCAGTTTTTAATACCTTCAGATGCTGCTTCAGATACGCTTTCAGCTCGTAGGTATACGCCATTACGAGTCTGTTCAAATAATTGGTTTGCTGATAACCAAGTCAACGCTGTAGCCATAACGACAACAGCAGATAGGCTAGCACCTATCAACTTCTGCTTTAGTGTTAGTTTCATGTCAAAGTTTCACGAGTGGTGGGAAATCCCGCGCATACTACCCAATATCAGTATTAAATTCGAGCAATTTTATAATTTAATATCGGAATATAATTTTAAGCAAACCATAAGCTTACCTAATGTCAATTCCTTGGCTTGTCGCCAAATTTAAGGCGGCATTATCTCTACGGTTATTAGTATTTTTATCGCACTTCACATGTTAAAAAGAGACAAGAAAACACGGTAAAGAAGAAACAAAAAAGGCAGAAGAGTTTCCTCTTCTGCCTTCATATTATTTACCACTCTACTGCGTATAAATTGCAGTAGATTTCAGCTTAAAAGCCTAGCGCTTTTCTGTACGCATACCCATTAGCAAGCTCACACACATCAGTAATAGAATGATGGTGAATGGCAATGCTGTAGAGATTGCACCCGCTTGTAGAGCTTGTACTGCTTCAGTACCACCAACCCACAATAGAGCAACAGCAATAGCACCTTCTAGGAACGCCCAGAACACACGTTGAGGCACAGGCGTATCAACTTTACCACCCGCGGTGATGCTGTCGATTACTAGAGAGCCTGAGTCAGACGATGTAATGAAGAATACTAGAACCAATACAACCGCAATGATTGAAAGCAGAGTCCCGAACGGCAGTGCATCAAACATTTGGAACATTGCTAGTGATACATCTGTTAGGCCGTCTTGACCAAGAATACCAACGTTATTCACGATTTGGTCAATCGCCATGCCACCGAATACTGACATCCAAATGATAGTCACTGTAGTCGGTACAATCAGTACTGCTGTGATGAACTCACGAACGGTACGACCTTTAGAAACACGTGCGATAAACATACCTACGAATGGAGACCATGAGATCCACCAAGCCCAGTAGAATACAGTCCAACCGTGCATCCACGTTTCATCTTCACGACCGTGAGGGTTACTCAACGGAATGATGTTTTCAATGTATGCCATCAATGTCGTTGGGATAGAACCTAAAGTCACCGCGTAGCCGATTAGAGCCACTAAGATAAGCAGTAGGAAAGCCACCAACATGTTGATGTTACTGATAACTTTAACGCCACCATCAATACCACGAAGTACTGATACTACCGCCAATAAAGTCACCGCTGTAATCACAATAACTTGCAGACCTAAGCCCGCTTCAATGCCGAATACATGCTGAATACCACTTGCCGCTTGTTGTGCACCAAGACCTAACGATGTCGCCAGACCAAATAGCGTTGCAAGTACAGCAAGAATATCAACAATGTGACCTGCCCAGCCCCAAGCTCTATCACCTAAAATTGGGTAAAAGATAGAACGGATAGAAAGAGGCAATCCCTTGTTGTAAGAGAAAAACGCAAGTGACAGTGCTACTACGCCATAAATCGCCCAAGGGTGTAGACCCCAGTGATACATGGTTGCGCCCAATGCCAGTTTTGCAGCTTCTGGTGTGTTTGGTTCAACACCTAACGGAGTTTCAAACCAACCCGTGAAGTAAGCCGCTGGCTCTGCCACACTCCAGAACATCAAGCCGATACCCATACCTGCGGCAAACAGCATCGATAGCCAAGAGAAGAATGAGTAATCTGCCGTCGCATCAACACCACCAAGGCGGATTTTGCCGTACGGAGAAACAATCAAACCTAAGCAGAAAATTACGAAAATATTACCCGACCAGATGAAAAGCCAATCAAACGAATTGATAATCTGGCCTTTAACGCCATCTAGCGCAGCCTTTGCTGAAGCGGTATCTGTAATAAGAACACCGATCAGGAACAAAGCGATAAGTCCCGCACTAATACCAAATACTGGGTTATGAACATCAAAACCCCATTTTTGGACGTTATCTTGACCGACAGTGTAATCCGTACTGTCGATACTGTATTTATCTATACCTTTAGTCATCATCCCTCTCTACGGAATTCTATTAGGGTCTATTGACCTCGTATTCCTTACTTACCTGCGACTTAATTACAAACTCGAACCTACGATCCAAGTAGTACAAGCTGTTGTCACAATAATTCAAATACTTGGATGTCTGAAGTTTAGCAGGTTAACTTGTTGTTTTCAGTAAACTAGAATCGGTTCGATGGAATTTCAAACAATATTCACGTAATTACTCAAGTATATGACGAAAAAAAGGTCGACCCTGTCGACCTTTTTATCAAAAATACTTTTAACTCAAAGCATTTTGGTGCTTAACCAATTGATTTTCAGTTCGTAAACCTAGCAATAAGCTTAGGCACATAAGCAATAATATGAAGGCAAATGGTAGCGCCATCGATACCGTTCCAGCTTGCAGTGCTTGAATAGATTCCGTACCACCAACCCATAGTAGAACCGCTGCAATCGCGCCGCCCATCAACGCCCAAAATACACGTTGTGGAACCGGTGCATCCACTTTACCGCCAGAGGTAATGCTATCGATAACCAATGAGCCTGAATCAGAAGAGGTGATAAAGAACACCATAATCAAACCAATCGATACCACTGAAAGCACAGAGCTCATTGGCAGAGCATCGTAAGTATGGAAAAGAGAAAGTGTAATATCTTGCAGACCATTCACACTAATCTCGCCCACCTTGTTCGCCACTTGATCAATCGCGATGCCACCGAAAATAGCCATCCAGATGATGATTACTGTCGTTGGGATGAACAATACAGCAACGATGAATTCACGAATCGTTCGACCTTTAGAGATACGAGCGATGAACATGCCTACGAATGGTGACCAAGACATCCACCACGCCCAGTAGAATACCGTCCAACCTTGCATCCACGTTTCGTCATCACGACCGTGAGGATTGCTTAAGGGAATGAAGTTTTCAATGTAGCCCATTAGCGCGGTTGGGATTGCTTTAATACCCGCCATGCCACCTGCAATCGTAACAAAGATCAGCAAGCCTAAAGCCACCAGCATATTCACGTTACTTAGCACTTATACGCCGCCGTTGATGCCACGAACCACGGACATTGTCGCTAAGAAAGTAACCACAGCGATAACAATCAGCTGCATGCCAATACCGCCATCGGTACCAAATACATGGTTAATACCACTGGTCGCTTGTTGAGCACCTAAGCCCAATGAAGTTGCAAGGCCAAATAGCGTTGCAAGCACAGCGACGATATCAACAATATGACCAAACCAACCCCAAGTTCTATCACCCAAGATAGGGTAGAAAATAGAGCGGATTGATAGAGGTAAACCTTTATTGAAGGTGAAGAAGGCAAGCGCTAGAGCAACAACCGCGTAAATCGCCCAACCGTGCAGACCCCAGTTGTAGATGGTTGCACCAAGAGCCAACTTCGCCGCTTCAGGAGAGTAAGCTTCAACACCTAGTGGTGTTTCACACCAGCCAGTGAAATAAGCTACTGGCTCAGCAACACCCCAGAACATTAAGCCAATACCCATTCCTGCGGCGAATAACATCGACATCCAAGATAGGTTTGAGTGCTCTGCTTTGGCATCATTGCCACCAATACGTATCTTGCCATACGGGGAGACAATGAGGGCAAAACAGAAAATTACGAAGATGTTTGCTGCCCACATGAAGAAACCATCGAAGTTACCAATGACTTTCCATTTGATTCCATCAAGCGCCGCTTTTGCGGTTTCAGGGTCTGCGACTAGAAGTGCCAACAGGAAGATAATGATCGCCCCTGCACTGATTCCAAATACTGGGTTATGAACATCAAAACCCCATTTCTGAACGTTATCTTGTCCTACTGTATAATCGGTATTTTCAATACTATACCTATCTTTTACAGGCTCCATGCTTCCTCTCTAATTTGCAGCGCACAGTTTGCAACATTGCATTCGGCGCTTAAATTTCGAAAAGAAGAATATCAACCTGTCGCAAAAATACTAAAAAAACCTCCATAAAGGAGGCGTAAATTACACATTTAGTAATTAAATTACACATTTAACGTTATTTAGCGTAAGATCAGTCCACAAGCCCGGAGCTGACCGCATATTTAGCAAGCTCTGCCGTAGAGTGAATATCGAGCTTATGCTTAATATTTTGCCTATGGGTTTCTACCGTTCGATAGCTGATATTCAGCGCCTTTGCGACCTCTTTACTGCTCTCCCCTTTTGCGACTAATTTCAGCACAGCCTCTTCACGTCTACTCAATGGATTCTTGACCGATGGCGTCGGAGTAATCGGCTGAGTAAACAAATTCTGCGTGACTTTTTCACAGAAATAGGTCGAGCCTTGATTGACCGTTTTGATTGCCTGCACCATTTTTTCAGCCGAAATCTCTTTCAACATGTAGCCGACAGCCCCCGACTGCATCACCTTCATGATGTATTCACGGTTGTTATGCATGGTCAGCATCAGGACCTTGGCTTCTGGGTCTTCTTCTTTAATCAGATGGGTGGCATCAATGCCATTCATGATAGGCATGCTGATATCCATCAACACCACATCAGGGCGCAGAGACTTAACGACCTCTACCGCTTCTAGTCCATTGCTGGCGGTACCTATCACGCTAATATCTGGCTCGAGTTCCAATCTCGCCATAAAGCCATCCAGTACCACTTGGTGATCGTCAGCAATCACAACTCGAATAACTTCACTCATTCATTAATCCCTCTAGTGTCAGTAACACTGTAATTTCCGTTCCGAGGCCAATCTCACTCATCAATTCAAAGTCACCACCGATGAACTCCACTCGCTCTCTCATGTTACGCAGCCCGATCCCTCGTTTTTCCATCGCTTTATAGGTGTTGAAACCGACACCGTTATCTTGAATCAGTAGTTGCAACACATTACCAATTTGCTGAGCGATAACCGTTACTTTGGTCGCTTGCGCGTGTTTCTCGATATTATTCAGCGACTCTTGCACCACTCGATACAAGGTTGTCGCAGCCTCAGATTTCAACTTACCCTGTTGAGTGCTAAACAAGGTTTCTACTTCAATACCCGAATGCGCCTGAAAATCTAACAACAATGAAGACAATGCCGCCTCTAAACCAATATCATCCAACGAACTTGGACGAAGTTGATGCGAGATGTGCCTCACTTCTTCGATTGCTCGCATCAGTGAATGCTGCGACTTATTCAAATGTGCTTTAAGGTCTTCATTTTGTAGCTTATTACCGAGCAGTTCCAAATGGCAACGACTCGACACTAATAATTGGTTAATACCATCATGCAACTCACGCGCTAGATGCTTCTTCTCGTCTTCTTGGAACATCACCGTCTTATGCGCCAGCTCCTTTAAGTTGTTATCAGCAATCCGATGTTCATGCATGTTAATAGCCAAGGTCAGCACGATGATGACCGCGACCGTTACGCTCAAAATCACCACAATCGAAAAGAACGTGGTTTCAATATTCTTATTTATCGCAGCCTGCATCGAAGCCACTTCTTGGTGTACGTCTTCAATATACAAGCCGGTGCCAATCATCCAGTCCCAACGCTCTAACCAAGCGGCGTAGCTCAGCTTAGACACCACCTCACCCGTCGACGGTTTTTGCCACAAATACTGGTGAAACCCGCCTCCGGTTTGCGCTTCTCTTAACAGAGCCTCTATCAGAAAATCGCCATCTTCATCTTGCAGTTGGAGTAGGTTTTGGCCTATCAATTCTGGCTGAATTGGATGAACCAAGTTGGTCCCGTGGCGATCGTATGCGAAGAAGTACCCATCAGAGCCATATCTAAGTTTAGACAATATGGTTCGAACTTTTTTTTTGGCTTGGGCTTCTTGGATATTTGGATCGTTATAGACGTGTTCTATGGCGTCGAACGCGAGATCAACCGTGTCTTTGAGGGCGTTTTCACGCGACTTGATTAGGCTGTCTCTAAAGATCTCGACTTCTTTAGCGCCTAACGTCTTAGTCTGGTGCAGCGAGATCCAACTAATACTCGCCGTTACCAGCAGCAACGGGAGCAACGTCAGCAAAATCAGCTTGGCTTTTAGAGGCATTCCTTTCCCTCACAAAAAACGGCTTACTGAACATCAATAAGCCGTTTTACTTTAGCAATTTATAGATAGCCGTCGAAACATATCATTCACATTCTTGGCTTCACTCACATTCCATAGAAAGATGGGAAAGCGAGAAGTGATCCAAGTACGAGGATTTGAATCAGAATGAACGGCATCACACCTCGGTAGATGTCCTTAGTCGTCACGCCTTTCGGTGCTACGCCTTTTAAATAGAACAAACTAAAACCAAATGGCGGCGTTAAGAAGGAAGTTTGTAGGTTCATCGCAATAAGGATAGCGAACCATGTCATGTTGATGCCCATCAGTTCAGCAACTGGCGCAATGATCGGCACGATGATGAAACAGATCTCTACGAAGTCGATGAAGAAACCCAGAATCAGAATCACCAGCATGGTAATGATCAGGAAGCCCCATTTTTCACCTGGCAGTTGTAGCATCCACTCTTCAACCAGATAGTCGCCACCAGTGTAGGTAAACGCCATTGAGAATGCCGTTGCACCCAACAAGATAGCAAATACCATCGCCGTTACTTTCACCGTCTCTTTCGACGCCTCGTACACCATCGACCAACTAAATTGACCGTAAAGCAGTGCAAGTATCATCGCACCCGCGCCACCTAATGCGGCTGACTCTGTTGGCGTAGCAACACCTGCGAAGATAGAGCCCAGTACAACAATGATTAACGCTAGAGGCGGAAGAATCGCTTTCAGTGCATTAAACACTTCCTGCTTACGGCTGATGGAGTCATCACGTTCAATAGGTTGAGCCGCTTCAGGGTGTAGCTTTGCGTATATCAAGATATAAACGATGTACGCGCCGACCAGCATCACGCCTGGCCAAATCGCCGCTTGGAACAAGTCGCCTACAGGAACACCTAGAACATCACCCAATAGAATCAATACGATGGAGGGTGGAATGATCTGCCCTAGCGTACCAGACGCACAAATAGTGCCGCAGGCTAAGCCTTTGTCGTAATTGTACTTGAGCATTACAGGTAGGGAGATAAGTCCCATAGCAACAACAGAAGCACCAACCACGCCAGTAGAAGCCGCAAGTAGTGAACCTACTAATACGGTTGAAATCGCGATACCACCACGAACGCCGCCAAACAGTCGCCCCATAGACTCAAGCAACTGCTCAGCAAGCTTGGTCTTTTGTAGAACGAGCCCCATAAAAACAAACAATGGAACGGCCATCAGAACCGTGTTTTCCATAATGGATTGAATTCGATATGGCATGAAGGCAAACATTTCAATGCCCTCAGCCCAAACACCAAAGATTAACGCGATACCACCAAAGGTAAACGCCACTGGGAAGCCAAGTAAAAGCGCAAACAAGGCTACGAAAAACATTACTATTCCAATCATGTTCAGCCTCTACTTGTTTTTTGTATGAATATTGTTTGCATGGATAAGATGCGGATTAAAAATCTTATTCAGTGAATGCAGGATCAAACCTACGCCACTAAGTGCCATCAAAAAGAATGACAGCGGGATCATAGCTTTGATGATCCAGCGATACGGCAGGCCACCGGGATCGCCTGAGGTTTCACCCAGTTCATAACTCTCTTTGGCAACATCGATACCAAACCAAGCCACCAGCAGGCAAAACGGAAGTAGAAAGATAAGCGTGCCAAGCAGGTCAATAATCGCTTGTGCTTTAAAGCTCAGTTGCTCATAGAACACGTCAACTCGAACATGGCCACCAGCCTTGATGGCATAAGGAACACCGAGTAGGAAAACGGCGGAGAAAAGGTGCCATTCCATCTCTTGGAAGGCGATAGAGACATCGTTGAAGGCATATCTCATGACAACGTCATACACGACGTTGGCGATAAGTAAAATAAACAACATACTGGAAAGCCATCCCAGTGCGTCACCGATACGATTAAACAGGCGTTCAATATAAATTAGACTTCGCATTCCCGACTCCATGGAATTTGAAAAGACATCGCGCAGCTGAGGTAACGAGCTGTAGGACGTAGAAAAGGTTCTTGAGCGTAATACAGGATTTATCCTGCTTAGTTATTATGTTTTAAATGAACCCTCGGCTTATTCACTCTTAAATACTCAATAAGAAAAGCTTCGGGTTCATTTAGATTCAGTTCAACAACTGTCGATTATTTCGCTTGGCTATTTAGATAAGCTCTATGTGAAATATCCGTCCATGAACGTACTTGCTCTAGGTAGCTTGCTTGTGAAGCTTGAATCTCTTTTGCTAGCTCATCTTTCTCAGCATGTGCAGCCAGTAGGCGATCGTTCGCTTCTTTCAGAGCAGACATAACCTCTGGTGGGAAATCTTTCACTTGTACATCTGGGTATTCTGTCTTCATTGAAACCCAGTTCTTACCACTTTCGTGCGTTGCTTGTGTGTACATGTCGTAAGCCGCAGTACGCATTGCAACACGTAAGATTTCTTGTAGGTCTTCAGGCAGCTTGTTCCATGTACGCTTGTTCACTAGGAATTGAAGCTCTGAACCCGGCTCGTGCCAACCTGTGTAGTAGTAAGGCGCGATTTTGTGGAAGCCCATTCGTAAATCCAGCGATGGACCTACCCACTCTAGTGCATCAATCGTGCGACGCTCTAGAGACGTGTAAAGTTCACCTGGGGCAATGTTCGTCGGTTTAGCACCTAGCTCAGCAAGAATCTCGCCTGCAAAGCCCGGGATTCGCATTTTCAGACCTTGTAGATCTTCAACGCTGTTGATCTCTTTTTGAAACCAACCCCCCATCTGGATATCCGTGTTACCACCAGGGAAAGACATCAAGTTATGTGGAGAGTAAACCTGCTCCATTAACTCCATACCACCACCGTGATAGAACCACGCGTATTGTTCTGCAGGCGTCATACCGAAAGGCATAGAAGTGAAGTAAAGAGTGTTTGGAACTTTACCTTTCCAGTAGTAAGAGCCTGAGTGACCCATGTCGTATTGACCAGACTTAACCATGTCAAAAACGCCAAGAGGTGCTTTGTGTTTGTTTGCTGAATCGATTCTGATTTGCAGTCGACCATTCGACATCTTCTCAGCCATCGCCGCCATGTTTTTGGTTGCATCACCGAAAACTGGGAAGTTTGGTCCCCAAGTTTCCGCAAGTTTTAAACGGTAAACCTTATCAGCGGCTGTAGCACCAGTAGCGACCAAAGCTAAACAAGCCGCAGCAGTTACTGCAACGTTTTTAAAAACTCGTGTGAGGGAGTTAGAAATGAGACTCATGTTCACGTCCTTTGTTGGGTTAACACTCTTTCTATGAGCATTTTTTATGATTCAACATAAGAGTGCACCGTGATGAGGCAACAAGATATCAGGGAGAGCACGCACGCATGGCGTTAACAAAGTTACGTATTAGACCAAAGGATTAAGTAGAACTACGTAGGAGATGATTGAATAGTGTCGATTTCAAAGGAGTTTGGATATTCACCAAGGCAATGCGTATTGATAAATACCTAAGTATTAATAATTAAATACTCTTAACAATTGATTGCCATTTCGTGATGAAGCTCTATTCATTGCTGTATTTTAGGGGAAAAAATCAAGGCTTTGCTCTCTTGATCTACCTAGCTAACGCCCTAATTTAGTGCTTGCTGATTCGAAGCTCTGACACGAGACAACACTAATCAGTTAAGCCGTATATCGAATTGGAATTGAGATTATAGAGCCTAGGTTTAGGCTTGGATTTGGGCTCGGACTTGGCATAATGTGCCAGATACAAAAAAGCCTCGAAAATCGAGGCTTAAAAACTTAACGAAGCGAATGTAATCCCACAGGATTAGATAGCTTTGTAGATAACCTTGTTACCTGCTAGCTGCTCTTTCGCTACTAGGTTTTCTTCAAGAAGTTTTTTCAATGCGCCTGTTGCCCATGAAGCTGCTTTCGCGTCTTCTTGACCAGCTTCTAGGCCGATACCTTTAGGGTTAATGCCTTCAGCATTGCTAACAACGATGTCTAGAACTTGTTGTTGCTTAGGAGTCAGTGCTACTGCAACTTCTTTAGTTGCTGCTACTGCTTTCTCTACCGCTGGTTTTGCTGCTACAGTTTTTTCTGCTACAACTTTCTCTGCGACAGGCTTCGCTTTTTTCGGCGTTGCCACTGCTTTAACTACAGCCGCTTTAGTGCGTTTCTGCAGTTTAGCCTGCACCTTACGCTTATGAGCAAGTCTCATTGAATATTTCTCCAGTTCACTGCTCTTTTCGCAGTGGTGAAAATTTGAAGCGCGATTTATACCAAAAAACAGGAGCTATTTGTAGAGTGAAGCGTCGAAAGTCGACGAAAAATACCGATATTGTCTACTAGCGTCTATTATTTAAACATCGACTTATCAATTCAAGGTCATATACACTGGTTATCCATCCAGACAAAAATATGAAAACTTGGTGTTGCCTATGGACACTCGTCACCTTAGTAATTTCTCTTTGCCTTCATTCACTCGCTCGTACCGTATCCTCGCCGTTATTTTAGGCTTCATTTGCTTGATCGTTGCGCTCTACAGTGACAATCCAAAGTTACTGATCGTGGGTGCTTTTTGCAGTATTGCGCTTCTGGGAACTGGCTACTATTTGATGCTGCGCAGCCGAGTGATGTTCACACTTACCCCGACTCATTTTCAGCAGCACTTTTACAAAGGGGGTTGGGTTTTAAAA
Source organism: Vibrio sp. 10N.222.55.C7 (assembly GCF_041473335.1). Lineage (NCBI taxonomy): Bacteria > Pseudomonadati > Pseudomonadota > Gammaproteobacteria > Vibrionales > Vibrionaceae > Vibrio > Vibrio sp. 10N.222.55.C7. The sequence goes on along the minus strand of NZ_JBFRSC010000021.1, from coordinate 321,308 downwards.
TGGAGTAACATCCAAAAAATTGGTCTTTGCACTTATGAACAAGATGGTTGGCATCAACCTCTGCCCTGGGTCGGAATTAAAGTAAAAGATTACTCGCCCTACCTCGATTCGATTTGCCCTAAAATAACTTGTGAATTATTGCTCAGCCAACGAGCACTTTTGTACTTAGGAGCGAAGCAAGCAGGCAAAGAGTCCAACTTTGAGGATATGGTTCTCGACTCATCGCATTACTACGCGCGTTGTACTGAAAGTGGCTGTATCGAACTAAGCCAATATAAAGAGTCACAGAATACCGACGACGTTAATTTCAACGATAACCAATCACAAGACAACCTTGATTCACCGAATGAAACAAACAATCAAAACGCGGTGATTAAAGACTATTCTGGCTTACAGGCGATGCTTGCCAACAGAATGAAGTATCAAAGGGGTTTCCACGGTTATGACATTTTCATATCAACCCATGATTTGAATATGAGTGGAGAAGAGTTTGTGGGGCTGGCTCGACGCTACTTGGCTGCCGCTGAACGTCTTTCTGATTAAGGTTTACCAGTAAGTTCACACACAATAAAAAAGCTTAGCTTTCAGGACAAAAGCTAAGCTTCATTTTCAATCAATCGACACAAATAATCGGTTGTAAAATCAAAGATTTAATTAGTACAGAGGCATTTCATCTGCGACGAACGGGTTTGATGCACGCTCGCGACCGAATGTCGATTCAGGACCATGGCCCGGAACGAATGTTACGTCACTGCCTAGTGGCCAAAGCTTAGTCTTGATTGAAGCGATAAGCGTATTGAAGTCACCTTGTGGGAAGTCAGTACGGCCAATTGCGCCGTTAAACAACACATCACCCACAAACGCTAAACGAGCTTGCTCACTGAACAGTACAACGTGACCTGGCGTGTGGCCCGGCGTGTGAATCACATCAATCACTTGATTACCAAAAGTGACTTTGTCGCCCTCTTCTAACCAAGTGTTTGGTTCAAAAGCTTTACACAGTGGGAAACCAAACATCTGACTTTGATTCTCTAGACCTTGTAGCCAGAAGTTGTCTGCCTTATGCGGGCCCACAATTTCAACCTTCAAGATCTCAGCAAGTGGTACCGTACCGCCAACATGATCTAAGTGACCGTGCGTCAGTACCAAGTTCACAACCTTAACACCGAGTTCTTCAATGATAGCCGCGAGTTGTTGAACATCACCGCCCGGATCGACAACGATGCCTTCCATGGTTTCATCACACCACACAATCGAGCAGTTCTGAGAAAAAGAGGTAACAGGTACAACTTGATACTTAAGAGACATATACAAACCTTAAAGAGCGAATCTGGTGAACAACTCGAATATCGCTATGTTATTGGCAACAAACCCAACAATAACAAACTAAACAGCAACAAACTGAGCAGCAATAAACCGAATTATTAGAACAAACTGAAATTTGGGCAAACTATGACATTGGATGTCTACTTTGACAAGTGCCTACCGTATCACTCAATAACTCAGCTTAGCTCTACCAGCTGCGAACTGGACCAGTATCAATGTGGATGAAGTTACTACGAGCGTAATAACCAACACCACCTGCTTGCAGACTTTTAGCTACGTCTCTCAGTTCCTTTAAATCAACACCATCGATACGAAAATCGATCGCTTTACCAAGCATGTGATAGCTCTTTTTAGCGACACCACTCGACTTAGAGCGCAACGCTTCGTTGGTTGCTGGAGAGCGGTAGCCAGAGATGATTTGAACTTCTTTTTGAATACCCAGTACATTTTGAATCTGAGTGATCTGATCAAACAGGTTCTTATCCATTGGATGAATCTCATTGCGGCGGAAGTCACGGCACAGTTTGCTAAGGCGTGCCATCTCGTCACCAACATAGTTAGTGCCATCGAAATAACAAGTCTCTAATCGTTCACCAGTGTGAAGATTGTTCATGCTAATCGTTCTTGGTTGATCCGGGTATGAAGCGAAAGCGATAGAAGGAGTAAGAGAGGCGACTACAGCAGTACCACCAGCGTAAGTCAGAAACTGACGGCGTGAAAATAAACTTTGAGACATACAGCAAAAAACCAATTAGATCGAACGAAAAATGCACGATACATAATGGAATTTGCTGCGTCAACGTACAAAAACCGTGCAAAACGTTAGTATTTGTAACCTTTGCACGGTTAGTTATTGATACTCATTATAATTTTATCAATAGAAGCTTGGTTGTCATTTTTCAGTCAAGATCACCTTTCTTGACCATATTTCAATCAACCGCCCTCTTTATCATATTGGTAGATATCACCGCGGTATTGTATGCCTCCTTCTTCAAACAACACGGTTTGATAAATGATATGCACTGGAATTCGCTTCTTGAGACGAACCTTAGTATTGGGCGCAAGTTCATCATCCTGATTCGGCACTTTCTTTACCTTAGTCGCAAATAACAACTCCGCGAGTTCCTCGGCATGCTCAACACGAATACAACCAGAGCTATAGGCGCGGAAGTCATCGTTAAACAAGCTTTTACTTGGGGTGTCATGGAGATAGATGGCTCGCTTGTTGGGCGTATTGAACTTATACAAACCCAATGCGTTACTAGAGCCTGCTTGCTGGCGCATTCGATAAGGAAAAGAGCTAAAGTTAATCGTTTGCCAATCTATCTCGGTAGTATCGACAGTTTCCATCGAACGCCAACCATCGATCACTTGAAAATTGTGTGTTTCAAGATAACTCTCGTCGGCTTTTACTTTAGGCAAGATATCTTTAACCATGATTTTCCATGGCACGTTCCAAGTCGGATTTAAGATAACCGAATCAAGCTTTATCTCTAAGAGTGGTGTTTTTCTCGATTTTCTCCCAACCACAACTTTAGATTCAAAAACCTCTTCCCCATCTTCCCAATACTTCATATCAAAACTAGGTACATTCACCACAATCAGTGAGTCTCTATTTCTTGGCCATAAGCGGGCACGCTCGGCGTTCAATGCTAGGGAAGTAAGTCGATCATCAAAGCCCATATTGATCCATTTGATCGTGTCTGGCCCGATGATCCCATCATCCGTAAGACCGTGCATGCGTTGGAAAGATTTAATCGCCTTTTGCAGATCTCGATCGAACTTGGGAAAATCGACCGCGATCATCGAGGTATCAACACCAACCAAAGCAATGCGCTCAACAAGAACCGTCTTGTCTGAAAGCTCGTCACCCAAGCGCTTCAAACCTTTCTGTCTATATCGTTCAATATTGAGTTCAGAGGCGGTTTCTAACACCGAATAGGTTGCTTTGAATTGGTCAAAATCCCCAACAGGCGGCGCGTAAGACAACACCATCTCCAATAAGTAATCATTGGCAACGCTGCTTTTTAAGCTCATCAGAATATGCGGAGAAGGCGCAGGTAATTTGGAATGCAACTTGCCCGAGAAGTACCAATCTTTACCGGCAAGCGGCGCATTTTCAACGTAGCTCAGGTAGTAGATAAAAGTATCGGTGAGTAATATGTCCAACTCTTGCCATTGAGCATGGGATTGATAGTGACGAATTTGCTTGAGTTGTCGATCGAAGAGTGGTGCCATTTGAGCTTGTTCGAGAAGCGACAATTGAAATTCAAACGCCTTAACAAGTTCAGGTGAATCCCAAAGAATAGGCAGAGACGAGTCTTGATAAATACTCTGGGTAAGCTCTGGATAAATCAGCATAAAAGAGAGCTCCGAATCAGCCGGAATAAATCGGCTCTCGTCAGAACTCGTATAGCTCCATGCGTGCACAGAAACTAGAACTAATAATCCACAGAAGTATTTTGCGAACATGCTTAACTCCATCACCAACCATCTCATAAGTATGGCAAAGAAATCGGAGTAAGCATGTTATTTTTAAGAGGCTTTATAAATCAGATTGAACTCCAATGGTTATCCCACTGGACCGATGATTGTTGAGTTGATTTCTCATAAGGCTTGCTCTGGCTTACCACACTTCCCGCCCCAGAGCTTAATCGAAACTCACCATCAAGCAGCACAGCGCCAGAAGCATCAGATAATGCAGAGAGTTCTACTAACTCTTTGGTTTCTTTAGACCAAATACCGTAGCAGTTGCCTCTTGGCGAAGTCGCAATAATCCAATCATCTGACGCCGCAATACTGGCGATATAGTGATTGAACCTTGCCCATTGCTCTGGCTCTGCGTTCAGTGATTCAAACTTTCCGCCTTTAGTATGCATCGCCAATAGCGAAGGATACTCATCTGGTTCACCACGATATTGCTGGCCACAAAGCACGGATTCAGCACCATCATGGGCTAAGTGTCGAATGCTCAGCTTCTTATCCAACAATTCAACCTGATCAAGTAACACACCTTCAGGAGAAACATAACTCAAGCTCGGCTGCATCGAATCGAGGTTTTTCGGTGTTCTACCATCAGTATGAACGCCACCAACGCCGATCGCGAGATTACCATCCGGCATGATGATCACTTCATGAGGCCCAATACCAAAACCGCTGAACTCTTCGACCTTACGATAGCCTTGCGCGACATCGTAAACGCCAATCACACCTTGGCTGCTGTCCGTTTTCCCTTCAGTGGCATACAGTAAGTTGCCATCTAATGAGTAAACGCCATGACCATAGAAGTGACGGTTGTTACCTTTGACGACCATTTTGATCTGCTGACCGTTTTTATAGTCAAACACCATAAAATAGTCACCAGGACGACGAGCAAAAACCACCGCATGCGATGAGGTTGGGCAAATCGCGACGCCATGGCCACGATTGGGGATGGGAAGTTGGCTCAGTGGCATGCCAAATTCGTCAGCCACAACTGCAGAATATTGACCACGACCATTAAGCGCACAACCAATCAGTTGGGGATCGTTCGACGCACTCGCCTCATCCTTTCGACTCGCACAGCCAAATGGAAGTAATGGAACAGTTGCACAACCCAGTGCAGCCTTGAGTAACGTTCTTCGCGTAATATCAGTCACCATCGGTAGCATTGAATCCTATTACCACGCCAAGCTCTATCGCTACTTCTTCATGAATCAGGTACTTCAAACGTTCTAGTTTGTTGTATTGAGTCAGCACATCTCGGTAGCCTTCTTTGCTCTGTAGGAGAGTAAACAAGCTAGAATCTGTCGGCCAAGTATCTAACGTTAACGTGAACTGGGCTGCAACACGATCGGCAAGGTCATTTAAGCCCTTCTCTCTCAATAAACCATCAAGACCACTACCATCTGCTAAGTACAATTTCTCTAGCGCCGCTACGTTCGCTTTCAGCTGAGTCATTGAGGTTTGAGCGCGCCATGATTCTGAGAAGTAAGGACGCGGATGACCAATTTTCGCCATCGGGCGACTCAGCTTTTTCATGCTGTAATCAAGTTGGTTGGTCAATAAAGCGATGTATTCAGACTCCCAACGAGTCTCGTCTAGCGCTAACCAAGGGTTAACCTGCCATGCCTCAGCAATAGAGGCCGATTTCATTGCCAAGTTTTGTGCGATCGCTTGTGAAGATAGACAACCAGACGCTTTGTCTTGCAGTAATGGAGATTGCTCGTCGTACAGAGACCACTCCAAGGCGCCAAGCCCTTGAACAGTCACACTCTGCTGTGCGATTTCATCTTGTGACCAAGCTTTATCTTGCTGAGTCAGTTGACGCATTTTTAGACCTGTGGTGTTCTTTTTGTCTGGCCAAAACTGAACATTCCAGCTCTGTTCCAATGCCGCTGTTGGGCCTCTTTCTTGTCCTTGCAGTGCCATCCAGCTGTTCATGGTGAGCTGCCACTGATTTTCCAACGCATCCAGCTCAATATTGTTGGTTTCACAGTAACCCTGCATCAAGACTTCCAGCTCACCGGCTTGCTTAGCGAATAGCACGGCTGAATCAAACTCTTGTTGATACACGCTACGGCTGATATGAGCAGTCGTGTCTGCTTGATAAGAGACACCGTTAACCTCAGATGAAGCCGTTTGCTCACCCGATGACTGGCAGCCTGCCATGATTAATACCGACAAGGGCATTAACAAAAATTTATGTGCCATGCTGTTACCTTACTTCCTAGTTTTTCTTTTAATTATATGAGTTCAATAAATATGAAACGACCGCTGGCCTCGTATCCCTACAAGTTCAGCGGTAGTCAGTCTTTTGTTAGCGGTTTTCTTAAGTAACTAAGCCGTTGGCTTAACTGAATTCAAGACAGCCTATAATGAGTCCAAAAACGCTAGTAGTGCTTCGCGTTCACTGCTACTCAAAGCTAATACTTTTTGTTTTGCCATTTCTGCTTCACCACCATGCCAAAGTACCGCTTCCATAACGTTTCTTGCGCGACCGTCATGAAGTAAGAACGTATGACCGTTCACTTCTTTGGTATAACCTAATCCCCAAAGTGGTGTGGTACGCCACTCTTGACCATTGGCAAGATACTCAGGGCGATTGTCGGCTAAGCCTTCTCCCATATCGTGCAGTAACATATCGGTATATGGGCTGATTAGCTGTTTAGACAACGCAGGTAAGCCTTCACGTTCTGCTGTGCGAATTTCAGCTTGGTGGCAACTTTGGCAACCAATAGCTTTAAACAGTTTTTTACCTTGAACAACCGCAGGCTTATCAACGTTGCGACGAATTGGAACCGCCAAATGCTGCGAATAGAACTCAACAAAATCTAGGATATTATCGCTGACTTCAGGTTCACCACCATTTGGAAAATCATCACAGGTTGATTGAGCTGATGTGCAGTTTTCGTTCGGGAACAAACTGCTTGTTAAGCCCAAATCGCCGTTAAATGCTGCAGCATTTTGTTGCATTAGGTTTGGCTGTCCGGCTTTCCAACCAAATCGACCCAACGCCATTTCGTTAGTTTGAACATCAAGAACATAATTGGCTTTGCCTGTTACGCCTTGGCTGTCCGCAGCTTGTTGCTTCGCGAAGCCAAGAATCGTTTCTTGTGGGATGCTCTCAAGCAGACCAAGACCAATCATTGGCGGCGCCACTCGAGCTGAAAACTCGGTCTTAGGATGCATCTCGCCGAAAGCAAGTTCAGTAATATTTAAAGTGGGTTTACGCAGAGTAACGACGGTGCCGTCTTTGAATTCAACAGGAACATCCGTGTAGCTAATGTTCACTTTGCCCTCTGGTTTTACACCTTGAAGCGCAAAATCTTGTAGCTGACCGCCGTACGTCGGCTCTGGAATTCCACCATCTCGAATGAAGGCTTGTCGCTGCTCAGGCGTTTCAGCCGGAATGCTTAAACGAACCAACATGGATACTGCGTTCTCATCTCCTTCTTCTGGCGCGTGACCACGACCATCTTTGATGTGGCAGTTTTGACAGCCGTTAGTATTAAATAGTGGTCCTAACCCATCACGAGCATCGGTTGATGACGGTGCAGGAACCCAAGGGTTTCTAAAGAAGCTATTACCTACGCTGAAATCCAAGCGCTTACTCATTGGTAGATTGGCTGCGGGAAGGGAAAAAGCGTTCGCTCCTTCTTTCTTCACGGTCGTTTTGCCGCCAGAGTAGGTTTCATGAGCGTGTAATGGAGATACGAAAAACAGTGCGGTTAATAGTGAGGCTGAGAGATACGACTTCATACATTGCCTTGCTGTGTTTTTGATTTTAGTTTTTATGTGGGTGTGGCTTTCTTGAGGATCAAACAATTAAGGGCTCAATCAGAGCCCTTACATTTGTGTCGGCTCGGGTTCTTAGAACTCGTGATCCGCTGTGTCTGGGTTTAGGCTATCAATGCCAATCACACCCGCAGCACGCTCAATAGCCGCTGTTTGAGACACTAGCGCAACAATTGTTTTGTTTACTAGTGCATTACCCGCAGCGTTGTCAGCAGCGATTAGCTGATCGAAGTGCTGGTTGTTTTTCTCTGCAGACGTTACTAATTCGCCTACTTGTGCACGTGCTAGGTCAAACTGCTTTTGAATCTCTTTCGCAGCTTGCTCATCTTTTTGCTCTACTAGGTCGAACAGGCTTGGGCCGGAAAGCAGAGTACCGTCTTCACGCTTGTATAGACCCGTGTAAACGTTGTAGATGCCTTGCTCGTTGTAGTAGTGAGAGTTGTGCGTGTTATCAGAGAAGCAGTCGTGCTCATCTTCAGTAGAGTTAGCTTCTAAAGCCACCTTCATACGCTCACCAGCAAGCTCACCAAGAGACAGTGAACCCATGCCGAATAACATTTTACGTAGGCCGTTTTCGCTAGATTCAGAAAGCAGTTCTTGACGGTAGTTGCCTTTCTCGCCTTCAGCCCACTGCTTTTCCATCCATTCTAGGTCTTGGATAAGTAGCTCAGCAGATGCTTTTAGGTATGCGCCACGACGGTCACAGTTGCCGTTAGTACACTCAGCGCCAACAACGAAATCAGTGTAAGCACGCTCACCTGCACCGCTGTTTGTACCGTTTAAATCTTGGCCCCAAAGTAGGAATTCAATTGCGTGGTAGCCAGACGCTACGTTCGCTTCAGAACCACCGATCTCGTTCAAGTCTGCGATTAGCTCAGGGGTGATGTTGGTTGCATCAACGGTAGTCTGACCAATTTGGAAAGTCTTGTTAGCCACGATGTTTGCGCTAGCGCCTTCGTTACCAAGTTCATATTGGTAATCAGTCGAAACATAATCAATCAGGCCTTCATCAAGTGGCCATGCGTTCAGTTGGCCTTCCCAATCATCAACAACAGCGTTGCCGAAGCGGAAAACTTCTGACTGTTGGTATGGTACGCGAGACTCAAGCCAAGCTTGTTTTACTTGTTCGAAGTTGCCAGCAGAAGGAGAAGCTAAGAAGGTATCAATAGAAGAGTTCAACGCTTTAGCTGTAATTACTGAATCTGCAAACACTGCATGCGCAATATCTGCGTAATGTTCTACAACTTGATCTTGAGTTACTGCTGCGAAAGAAGAAGCAGAGGCAAAAATGAGTGACGAAGTTACGGCTTTTGTCACTAAAGATTTAATGGTCATGAAGCATCCTTGTTGAGCTTTAAATTATTATTCGTAGTAATAGTGCAAACCATTATCATTTGCACTACGGATTCAAATAATACAAACTTACAATTTTATTGCAAGATAAATACAAAAAAACCTCACATATGTGAGGTCTTTAAACATTTTTATGTTAAGCGTAACAAAGAGGCTAATCAGATATCCAGATTATGCTTACCGTGTGAGACTTTTGCCTTCAGGTAGCTTTCATTACCCGATTTGATATGAGCAGAGGTATTCACCACTTCTTCAATCTCAATACCAAAAGATTTTAGCTCATTGATCTTCTTAGGGTTGTTGGTGACTAAGCGGATTTTTGTAGTACCTAAGGCGCGTAGCATTTCAGCAGCTTCAGTAAAATCGCGAAGGTCATCGCCAAAACCTAGGTGGTTGTTGGCTTCATAGGTGTTCATGCCTTCGCTTTGCAGACGGTACGCATCGATTTTGTTGTACAAGCCAATACCACGACCTTCTTGGCGTAAGTAAAGAATCACCCCACCCGTCTCACCCATAATTCTAATGGTTTCGTCTAACTGCTCGCCACAGTCACAGCGAGAAGAATGGAAAACATCACCAGTCAGGCACTCAGAGTGCATACGAACAAGAGGTATGTCTTGTGTCTTGTCTGCTGATTTAAATATCACAGCAACATGCTCTTTATCTGTTTTCAATCCATGAAAAGACAGAAGTTCAGCATCTATACTGCTTGTTACCCCTACTTTGAAATCTATTCTGGCACGCACTTCCGCCATAGCTATACTCACTTGAAAATTCGATGTATTTAACAACACTACATTATATGTCTAGGCAATATTTTGTAGCTAACTATCTAATGATAGACACTATGAGGCTGTTAACAATTTTTTTCAAGGTCGACCTCGTACAAATTGTTATAATATAACAATTATTTTTCACATAAGAAAAAACCCCACATTGGGATGACCAACATGGGGTTATAAATTAATCAGTTGCGGCTAAGACTACGATTTTTTACAGAACGATCAACTTACTTGAGTTTGCTTCCAGATGACAAGCTGAACCCAAGCGTTCTCTAATTCGGTTAACTCTTCTTGAGTAAGCGTAGAAATGCTCGACTTTGCACTGTATTTTTCTGCCCATTTATCAGATCGGACATGAGTATGGAACTCTTTCTTTAAATTTGAGATTACGTTATCCACAGATACATCCTTATATAGCAGTGCTTAGCCTTTATAATCAGTCAATGTTACAAAATACAGGTCAATTGGTAAACAGTAATACACAATTTTTATGAGCTCTTCCTAACACTTTTTACTGATAAATATATAAATAAGAGAAATGATAGGCTCGGTAGCAACCAAAGTAATAGATTTGAAACCTTCATCGCCGGCTTATAAAGTACAAATTCACCAAATCTTTCCGTCATATATCGAGTAATCTCATTATTACTCTTCCCTGCTTTCACCATATTGAACACAACAAGGCGTAAGTCTTTTGCTATTGGTGAGTTGGATTCAATCAGATTTTGGTTTTGACATTGTGGGCAGCGTAACGTTTTCGCCAAGCTAATAGCACGTTGCTGTTGTTCTGGGTTTTCAAACTCAAACAGTTCAACTTGAATACTCGTCTCTTTATTACTGGCAGTAAACAGATCTTCAGCCATGGTTGAAAGGCTAATCACTAAAAGAGCTGACAGCATAAACAAGGTTTGTACTAGAGACTTCATCATCCATTCACACCATCAAAATACATCGCAAGTTCATCTTTCCATACCATTTCATTAATCACGCCCAATAGCTTTTTAATGATCTGGCCATTAGCATCAACCAAATACGTTTCAGGTGTGCCGATTACGCCCAACTCTAATGCTAACTTGCCTTGAGGGTCACTGATCACGGTTGAGTACGGGTTGCCATCGTTCGATAACACGTTAATCGCAGCCCCAGAGTTATCTCGATAATTAAGCCCAACGATGGGAATGCCTTTATCGTGAAGTTGAAGCAAAAATGAATGTTCGGTTTTACATATCCCGCACCAAGATGCCCATACATTAACCAGTTGATAAGGGTGCTGCGTGACATCAGTAAGCGTAATTTTCTGCTGACCATTGACGCCTTCACTATTCACTAACGCAGTCGATGTAAATTCTGGAAATGCCCTTTGTTGTTCAGACACAATGGTCGACTGCTGCTTATTATCAAGCGCAAAGACAAATCCCAGCACCACAATCAATGCTAAGGCAATTAGAGTAATTAGCTTGTTACGAACGCTGGTATGCATACTGTGACGCCTTAACGGTTTTCTTTTTACGATGAGTCAATGAGAGCAAAGCGCCGATAATGGAGAACAGCCCACCAAACCAGATCCAGCGCGCATACGCCTTATACTGAACACGAAATGCGTAAGCGGTGGAATCGACTTTCTCGCCCATGGTGATATAAACATCGCCATGCCAGAACCACTTCATTGCAGGCTCACTCATGTTCATAACACGAACTTGGTAGTGTCTTCTTTCTGGCGCGATGGAAAAGCTTTGCTCGCTAGCATCTAATTCGAGTATCGCTTTTTCTGCAGTAAAGTTGGAGGCGACATAGAGCTCGGTATCACGATGAGAGAGCGTCCAACCCATAAACTCAACCTCTTCACCTGGGCTCAATTTGTAACTTCGCTCAAATGAATGGTAACTGTTCATCGCGGCACCTATCGCTAACACTGAAACCCCAACATGGGCAAAGGTCATCACCCAGACTTTACGTTGAAACTTGGAACTGCGCGTTACTGCCAAGCCATACACATGAGTGAGTAAAACCCAAAATGCGAGTGACCATGTCATCAGCACCATCACTTGGACCTTCTCTACTTGCAAAGCGTAACAGACAAACCCGAGGCAAATAGATGCTAGAGCGATCAACGTAATAACGCCTTTCGATGCTTGAGGCTTAATACTCAGCAATGGGGCAAGGCCGACGACAGCCAACGCAAGCAAAGCCAAAGGTGCAATCAAGAGATTAAAGTAAGGTGCACCGACCGAGATATTTCCCAGTCCAAGCAGTTCAAATACCATGGGATAAAACGTGCCGAACACTACGACAGCAGTCGCGAGAACAAAAATAAGCACCGCAACTAAGCTCAAAAAGCTTTTGCTCGCAAAGCTAGTGATTGGATTCGACTCGAAAGATTCACCACGAACAATAAGAAGAGAAAACGAACTCACTAACACCAAAACCAGTATCAGCAACAGCGCGATACCTTTGGTTGGGTCAACAGCAAAAGCATGAACGGAAGTGAGGACGCCAGATCGAACAATAAAAGTACCGAGGATACTTAAACAAAACGTAATGAAAGCAAGGCTAAGTGACCACTTCAGCAACTGTTGCTTGCCTTTAGCAACACCCAAACTGTGCAATAGAGCGGTTGATGTTAGCCAAGGTAATAGGCTGGCATTTTCTACCGGGTCCCAGAACCACCAACCACCCCACCCTAACTCGTAGTATGCCCACCAAGAACCAAGAATGATCCCTGCGGTTAAAAAGATCCAAGCGACCAAACAACAACTGCGACAATGAGCGACCCAATCGAACTCAATCGGATCCACCAGCAAAGCGGCCACAGCAAATGCCAAGACCACAGAGAAACCAACATAACCCAAATACAACAGAGGCGGATGGAATATCAAACCAACGTCTTGCAGCATTGGGTTAAGGTCACGCCCTTCAAGTGGCAAGGTCGAATTCAGTTCAAATGGGTTCGAAGCAAATAAGGTAAACCATGCAAATATCGCGAGTAACACATTCATCACCCACAATACGCGGCTCTGATACTCAGAAGAATATTGCTTTTGTAGGGCAATCACACCCGACCAACAGCTAATGGTTAAGACCCAAAATAGCAATGAGCCTTCATGTCCAGCCCACACAGCGGCCATTTTGAAGAAGGTGGGTAATTGAGTATTGGAGTGTTCTGCAACATAGAGGATGGAAAAGTCGTCACCTACAAAGGCATAGCCAAGTAAAACGATAGCGCCAATGGAAAACAAAGCGCTAGAGAGGGAGAAACTGCGAATTAAAGCCACATTTTGTGCTTGTTTAGTTAGCATTTGATACATCGAATACACAGCGATAATGCTGCTGAGAACAGCGACCAAAATTAAACTAAACAGCCCCAAAGAACCGACCATATCACCTCAATCAGGCTCTACCTAAGCAGAACCAAGTTAAACCATTATTGGCATTGATTGCTCAACTAGCTGATGTAACTCAACTAGCTATTGCTACTCAGCGAAAAGAAATTTAGTGAGCAGATGTTTAGTATCCAACATCCACTCACTTATAACCTTGAGCGAAATTAAGCTAACGTTAATTGTCCTGCATAAAGGACAAACGTTCTTAGCATTAATACGCCCATCAGACTCAATGAAGTAACAGAGAAAATATACACAGTACTATGGCGAACCGATGCTGGTGTCACGGCGTTAAGCAACAAGGGTAAAACCATACCCACACCAATTACGCCATACCAGAACCAACTTGCCCAGAAACCACCGCCAATCGCGTTCCATACTGCCTGCTCACTTTGACCACCAGCAAATATCAACCCAGTGAAGAAAGTAACAAGGACAAACAGTTCAAACATAACAACAGGACGTTCGAAGCCGTGGATCCAAGAAATACTCGCACTATGCGGAGACTCCTTAAAGACCAACACACCAAATAAAATACATGCCGCCGCTCCCGAGGATAAACTCGAGAATAAGAACAATATCGGCAACACTGGGTTATTCAGCATTGGGAAGGTATTTAGCGCAGAGAGTAAGAAGCCAGTGTAAGCCGCAAGTAATAGCGCAAGCACAGCTAAGAATATTTCAAAAACATTCTCAAAAGATTCTAATTTGCCAATCCAGTTACTGACAAAATCGAGTCGCCCTTTTAACCATGCTTGATCACTCAAGAATACGGCAATCTGATTTCGGAATATAATGCCGATCCAAACAAATAGGATCACCATATACACTTGGAATAAGATCACACCCATCGACATCACTGACGTCGGATTATAAAAGATCATGATCTTCCAAAATGATAGTGGTTTCGTCAGGTGGAAAACCAAGATCAATAAACCTGAGATGATCCCGAATGGTGCTAGAAAAGCCGTTGCCTTTAATACACCATTATTCGCTGGATCGTCCTCAATCACCTTTCTCTTAAGGTAAATCGAGATCATCACTGCACCCGCTGACATACCCGCCAAAAACAGATAGATAGCAATGATCCAGTCCCAAACCACGGTACCTGATTGAAACGCTGTATCCCATGCACTCATAATCAAATCTCCCCTTTTTGGTGTGGCACTTTATAGAGTTTTGGCTGAGTACCTAGATAAGCCTTATCTCTGTAAACCACTTCAGATTTAAGTACCTGGTTTATCTCGCTCTTAGGGTCATTTAAGTCGCCAAATATCAGCGCATTGGTAGGGCAAGATTCAACACAAGCAGGTAATTTACCTTGCGCAAGATTGGTATCGCGGCAGAAGTTACATTTGTCGGCCGACTTATTCTTAGGATGGAAGAAGCGCACTTGATATGGACAAGCTAGCAGGCAATAACCACAGCCGACACACTTCTCTTTATGTACATCAACAATTCCTGTCTTCTCATCTTTATAGGCGGCGCCTGTTGGGCAAACCATCACACAAGGTGCATTATCACAATGTTGACAAGAGTTACGAGTGAAACGGTAATCAACATTTGGATATTCACCTTGAGGTTCGCTCTTTATGATTTCTAAGCGCGATACGCCTTCAGGCACTTTGTTTACTTCACGACACGCCTCAGTACAAGCAGTACAGCCAATACAAGCGGTTTCGTCATGAACCATTCCGTAACGCTTGGTGCCATCTTCCTGAACATTAGCCAGCGTTTTGCGGCTTGTAACCGCTGCAGTACCTGCAACACCAGTTGTGAAAATAACGGCACCCGCGCCAGCTAAAAAGTTTCTTCTTGAGCAGCTCATAGATTACTCCCCTTCTTTCTTCTGGTTGAAGTCTGAATGGCAATCCACACACAGCTTGATGGTTTGCTTTTTATCTAAGCCAAGCACCTTCGCTTCACTCGCATGCACATCGTGACAGTTTGAACACGTTAAGTTTTGTGCGTGTACGTCATGAGTCCAACTCGCTTCGCGCAGATCATCAGGCTTATGACAATCTATACATTGGCTGTTGGCATCTAGGATTAAGCTAGGATCGAGGAAAACCTTTTCGGTTCCGGGTTGTGATTGAGCCGCGCGATACTTCACCACTTTAGGCGCGCCTTCGCGGTGGCCGGGGCTAATAGAACTATGACAGTCGGTACAATTTACTTCACGGCCAAGCAAAGCGTGCGCACTCTCACCATGTGAACCAAATACCGTTTCTTTAGAATCTTTATGGCATTGGACACACTTGTAATCTTTGTCACGTATTAATTCGACTTCATGTCTTGTTGACTCTCCTACTGGCGTAACAGCAGGCTCTGCAACAGCATGAATGGAATAACCATAGAGGCAGAATGCTAGAAGGGATTTAAGCATTATGACTATGGCCAATTTAATATTGCCCATTTTATCCTTTCCTTATACCGGCATTATTTAACTCTCAACTAAATAATATTCCGGTTAAACAAAAGTACCCTTAAACGATATTATTACCGCTTAAATGATATCAATTCTTATTTTGGATAAGCCACAACGCTTTCTATATTTAGAATATACCCCTAATTAGGTAAAGCGAAATATACAAAGGGTAATATGTGAACACAATCACCCTATTTATAGTGAGGGCATGTCGGGTAATTGTTTGTTATATATGATAATAATTCTCAATAAGACCAGTCTAACTTGATGTCCACATACCCCTTTAGGGCTATATAAACTTCAACGTGATTGAAGTCACTGTCATTAATTGATCTAAAACAAGCAAACATCCGACACGTAACAAAATGTGTTTATTTATGAATTAATATAAACAGCAATTCTCCAGTTCTTAATTTGAATAGCAAACTCACAACGCTTGGTATAAAAATCAGTATATTGGAGATATCACTGTGAAAAAGCACTGGATACGTAATTCCGTCACAGCACTATTAATGGTTAGCGCATCACTAGCAAGCGCGACCAGTTTTGCTGCGTCTGAACAAAAAGAAATTGGTGATCCTCGTAACGACCAGTTCGAGCAAAACCACCCAGATCAATACCATTCATGGAGACAAACTTCAGAAAGCGAAGCAATTGAAGACGCACTAAAAGAAGATCCAAACATGGTTATTCTATGGGCGGGCTACGGTTTCGCGAAAGACTACAACAAAGCCCGCGGCCACTTTTATGCGGTTGATGATGTAAGACAAACCCTGCGTACTGGCGGACCAACCGACGAAAATTCAGGCCCAATGCCAATGGCGTGCTGGAGCTGTAAAAGCCCAGACGTAGCACGCGTTATTGAAGAGCGTGGTGAAGACGGCTACTTTGAAGGTAAATGGGCTCGTCTTGGCAGCGAGATAGTCAATCCAATTGGTTGTGCCGACTGTCACGATACTCAAAGTGAAGGCTTTAAAAATGGCGAACCTGCACTAAAGATCACTCGTCCTTATGTTGAACGTGCGTTCGATGCGATTGGGAAGAACTTCGAAGAGCAAGGTCGCTTTGATCAGCAAGCCTCTGTGTGTGCTCAGTGTCACGTGGAATACTACTTCACGGGTCCAACAAAAGGTGTGAAATTCCCTTGGGATAAAGGGACGCGTGTTGAACAGATGGAAGAGTACTACGATCAGATTGGTTTTAAAGATTGGACACATAAAGTCTCTAAAGCACCAATGCTAAAGGCTCAGCACCCAGGTTACGAAACTTGGCGTGAAGGTATTCACGGTAAGAACAACGTCGCTTGTGTTGACTGCCACATGCCTAAAGTGACGAAAGAAGACGGTACCGTTTACACCGACCATAAAGTAGGTAACCCGTTTGACCGCTTCGAAGACACTTGTGCTAACTGCCATACTCAATCTAAAGAGACCATGCGTAACATCGTTTCAAGCCGCAAAGCTCAAGTACTAAACATGAAGCTGACCGCTGAGAAACAAATCGTAGCCGCTCACTTTGAAGCAGGCGCAGCATGGGAAGCAGGCGCAACAGAACAAGAGATGGCACCTATCTTACAAGATATTCGTCATGCGCAATGGCGTTGGGACTACGCTATCGCATCTCATGGTGTTCACATGCACGCGCCTGAAGTAGCCCTAGAGGTTCTTGGAACGGCGGTTGACCGCGCAGCAGACGCGCGAACTAAGATTGTTCGTCTACTTGCGAAGAAAGGCATTACCGATCCAATCGAGATTCCAGATATCTCAACCAAAGAAGCCGCTCAGAAAGCGCTAGGAATGGACATGGATAAGATGAATGCTGAGAAGCAACACTTCTTAGACACCGTGGTTCCTAAGTGGGAAGAGCAAGCTGAAAAGCGTGAAGCTAACTACGAATACTAGTTCCTTCAAATAGACCAATAAGATAAAACCAGTCACACTGTAAAGGTGTGGCTGGTTTTTTAGATTTGGGCGCACTCAACCGTCCCAATTTCACATTACCTTTTAGCTAATTCAAGGAACAAAGAATGAAGCACTTACTTTCGCTTTCGGCATTATGCATCGCATTAACAAGTTCAGGACTTCACGCCTCAGAACGAGCAGAAACAGGGTGGGAAATGATTGAGGAAGGTGCGCTGGTCGTTGATGTCAGGACACCAGGAGAGTTCAAGCAAGGTCATCTGGACAATGCGATTAACTACCCTCTTTCTGAAGTCGCTACGCACTTTGCCAGCATAGACAAAGCTCAACCTATCGTTTTGTATTGCCGCAGTGGTAACCGCTCAGGACAAGCTTACCAGTATTTGAAAGCTCAAGGGTTTACACAGATCCACAACGCTGGCGGTTTAATTGAGATGCAAGAAAGCAAATAATCTCGAAATTACAGATAGTGCCCGTTTAACGGATCATTTGCTTAGCTTGGTTGATCGAATGGATGATAGAGACACGATCAATGCCTTTCTGGTTAGAATCGAGAATTTGAGTCCAAGCATCGATCGCTTGTTGGTAGCGCATACTGATGAAGTGATCGGTCGCTATCAACATCAATGCCGTACGATCGTTGGGATCAAGCTCCATGGATTGATTTAAGAGCACTTTCACATCATCACTCATCGCCTGTGAACTTAGGTAATACAAGGCGCTCGCTTTAGCTGCATAAAGCCCTGAAGGCGCCTGTGGGTCTAAACGAATCGCATAGTCGTAACAGGTAAATGCAGCATCAAACTCCCCTTTCTGCATATAAACACCACCAAGCTTAAACCAAAGGTCTGATTGATTAGGGTCTTGCTCCAGGCTCTGCTGAAGTTCATTTTGGAAATCTGTTGCTGTATAGCTGCTGTCGTCACTTGAAGTAAGTTGAGGGGCTTCTTGTTTCATCTGAGACCAAACCAGAATGCTGGCTAATATCGCCACACATGAAATAAGGAGGTTGCCTTTAAGATGACTGGTTTTTCTGTTTGATGCGATCACGATTGCCACTAGAAATAGGCTCATTAGCAGCAAAGCAATCAGTAACCAGATATCCATTCCATTCTCCTTTCATTGACGCTTTACTGTACCTTTTTCTCACTAAAACAATATTGATCGAGGTTTAGCTATTGGCTTTTAAACAAGTCACAGCCAAATTCTAGGTAATAAAAAACCGAGCACAATGGCTCGGCTTTTTGTCTCAACTTCTATTTATAGAAGTGAAAGATTACTCAGTGTCTTGCTCGCTATCAGAAGCGTCTGATGCTTGCTCTTCACTTGATTCAGAAACGACTGCTGCTTCAGCGTTTGCTACTTCAGCTTCGCCTTCAACAACCTCAGCTTCTTCTACTTCGTCGATACGTTGTAGACCTACAACGTTCTCGTCGTCAGAAGTACGAATCAGTGTTACACCTTGAGTGTTACGACCAACTTGGCTCACTTCCGCAACGCGAGTACGTACTAGCGTACCTGCGTCGGTGATCATCATCATTTCGTCGCCTTCTTCAACTTGAACAGCGCCAACAACTGGGCCATTACGTTCAGAGACTTTGATAGAAACCACACCTTGCGTTGCACGGCCTTTCGTTGGGTATTCAGCTAGTTCAGTACGCTTACCGTAACCGTTTTGAGTCACAGTTAGGATATCGCCTTCGTTAGAAGGAACAATCAGTGAAACCACTTGATCGTCTTCTGGAAGCTTCATACCACGAACACCAGAGGCAGTACGGCCCATTGCACGTACTTTGTCCTCGTTAAAGCGAACAACTTTGCCCGATTTAGAGAACAGCATGATGTCGCTATCACCGTTAGTGATGTCAACGCCAATCAGTGAATCGTCGTCACGTAGGTTAACTGCGATTAGGCCGTTAGCGCGTACGTTTGCGAATTGATCCAGTGATGTCTTCTTAACTGTACCGTCACCCGTTGCCATGAAGATGAATTTCTCGTTAGAGAACTCAGAAACAGGCAGGATAGCCGTAATACGTTCACCTTCTTCTAGAGGAAGAATGTTCACGATAGGCTTACCACGAGCAGTACGACTTGCTAATGGTAGTTGGTAAACTTTCAGACGGTATGTCTTACCACGAGTAGAGAAACATAGGATGTTATCGTGAGTATTAGCAACAAGCAGACGCTCAATGTAATCCTCATCTTTCATCTTAGTTGCACTCTTACCTTTACCACCACGACGCTGAGCTTCGTAGTCGCTTAGGATTTGGTACTTAACGTAACCTGCGTTAGAAAGCGTTACTACAACGTCTTCTTGAGCAATCAGCTCTTCCATGTCGATGTCATGAACTGCCGCTGTGATTTCTGTACGACGCTCGTCGCCATAGATTTCACGTACTGCTTCAAGTTCTTCACGGATAACTTCCATCAAACGCTCAGTGCTTGCAAGAATGTGCATTAGCTCAGCGATTTCTTCTAGAAGGGCTTTGTACTCGTCTAGAATCTTCTCGTGCTCTAGGCCAGTTAGGCGGTGAAGACGAAGTTCTAGAATAGCTTGTGCTTGTGTTTCCGTTAGGAAGTATTGACCATCACGGATGCCGTATTGGTCTTCCAACCAATCAGGACGAGCCGCATCAGTACCTGCACGCTCAAGCATTGAAGCAACGTTACCAAGATCCCAACCACGAGACACTAAACCAACTTTAGCTTCTGCTGGTGTTGGCGCGCTCTTGATCAGTTCAATGATTTCATCAATGTTAGCAAGTGCTAGAGACAATGCTTCAAGGATGTGTGCACGGTCGCGTGCTTTCTTCAATTCGAAGATAGTACGACGAGTCACAACTTCGCGACGGTGGTCTACGAAGCACTTAAGCATGTCTTTGATGTTGAACAACTGTGGTTGACCGTTATTCAACGCAACCATGTTGATACCGAAAGTCGTTTGCAGTTGAGTTTGAGCGTATAGGTTGTTAAGAACCACTTCGCCTACTGCATCACGCTTACATTCAATAACAATACGCATACCGTCTTTATCAGACTCGTCACGCAGTGCACTGATGCCTTCTACTTTCTTATCTTTAACCAGTTCAGCAATCTTCTCGATCAAACGAGCTTTGTTTACTTGGTAAGGGATCTCAGTAACGATAATGGTTTCTTTACCATTCTTCTCTACTTCGATATCCGCTTTTGAACGCATGTAAACCTTACCGCGGCCAGTCTTGTAAGCATCTACGATGCCTTTACGACCACTTATAAGTGCTGCTGTTGGGAAGTCAGGACCAGGGATATAGTCCATTAGCTCATCAATAGTGATATCTTCATTATTGATAAATGCTAAACAGCCATCAACAACTTCACCAAGGTTATGTGGTGGGATGTTGGTAGCCATACCTACTGCGATACCAGAAGCACCGTTTACCAATAGGTTAGGAATTTTTGTAGGAAGTACTGCTGGAATTTGTTCTGTACCATCGTAGTTCGGTACGTAATCCACAGTTTCCTTATCAAGGTCAGCCAGGAGCTCGTGAGCAATTTTCGCCATACGAACTTCGGTATAACGCATTGCAGCCGCGGAGTCGCCATCGATAGAACCAAAGTTACCTTGGCCATCAACTAGCATGTAACGCAGTGAGAACGGTTGCGCCATACGAACAATAGTATCGTATACAGCACTATCACCATGTGGGTGGTATTTACCGATTACATCACCTACTACACGAGCAGACTTTTTATATGGTTTGTTCCAATCATTACCTAGTACATTCATCGCGAACAAAACGCGGCGGTGTACAGGTTTTAGGCCATCACGCACATCTGGAAGGGCACGACCAACGATGACGGACATCGCGTAGTCTAGGTATGAACCTCTAAGCTCATCTTCAATATTTACGGGCGTGATCTCTTTCGCTAGATCGCTCATAGAGCCATTTTCCCTCTATAGTCAGATCGTATTTTTGAATACGTATAAGACCGAAAAATATAACACAAATTTACCTACGGAGGCATCACTTTCCCTCTCCTTTTACCATCTTGTGACCCTTGTAGCCAATCAATTGATGAGAAATTGCACCTCCGCATCATATCTTGCTGAAACATGGTCACTTTACATCCAATAAACTAGCAAAATTGTAGATCTTCTGGTCAGAGCGAAAAGGCAAGTTATAATGCCTGCAATTTCATGGATGCATTATTTAACTTGGAAATGCCGATTATGACTAAATCACAGAACGTAGACCCAGCAGAAATCAAAAAATTCGAAGACATGGCGTCGCGCTGGTGGGATCTGGAAGGCGAGTTTAAGCCTCTACATCAAATCAACCCACTGCGCCTAAATTACGTGCTAGAAAAGACCGAAGGTTTATTTGGTAAGAAAGTCCTCGATGTTGGCTGCGGTGGCGGCATTTTGGCTGAAAGCATGGCTGTTGAGGGCGCAGTAGTCATTGGCCTAGATATGGGTAAAGAACCGCTAGAAGTGGCACGTCTTCACGCATTGGAAACTGGCACCAAGCTCGATTACATCCAGAGCACCATCGAAGACCATGCAGAACAGAATCCACAAACTTACGATGTGGTGACATGTATGGAAATGCTAGAGCACGTTCCTGATCCACAATCTGTGATTAGTGCATGTTCAAAATTAGTGAAACCGGGTGGTCACGTGTTCTTCTCTACCTTGAACCGTAACTTCAAATCTTACCTGTTCGCTATTGTTGGTGCAGAAAAGCTACTTAAGATTGTTCCTGAGGGCACTCATGAGCACGAGAAGTTCATTCGCCCTGCAGAACTTATCAAGATGGTCGATAACACTCCGCTGCAAGAACTAGGGATTACAGGGCTGCACTACAATCCTCTTACGGACACTTATCGTTTAGGCACAAATGTAGACGTAAACTACATCGTCCACACGCAAAACTTTGGCTAAAAAATATCGGTAGCCCTACCGTAAAACCTTTTGTAAAAAAGACGAATGAAAAGAGTTGCAATTACCATAACTTTGCGACTTTTTTCAGTCTAAATTTCGTGCGCTAGCTTCCATTTTGACCACCTCGATTTAAATTTAATCGCCTAAAATCAATCGCCCATTTTGGCCAAAGATCAAGGGATTTTTTTTTATGGGCGTGCAAAAATAAAGCATCATTAAAAGCCGACTTTTATACAATCAAGTCACATATAACCTCATCAGTTAGTGGTCACTTACAGTTTTTTTTCAATCCACCACTTATCCACAAGCAACCCCATTTCTTTACCTTGAAAAATATCAGTTGTAGCACTATCTTGTAACCCAACAAACAAATGACCCCTATATGTTGTGTTTGAACTACAATGTATGGGTAGACCAAGATCACAAAGCCGAAACGTAATTTACAAAAATTACACAGAAATACACAAAAACACGGCCTTGTTCAGTTTTGTTAGGGAAATTAAGCAGAATGAACCAACAACTTACTGTTACCAAGCGTAACGGGCGCAAAGAAACGATCGATCTAGAGAAGATCCATCGCGTGATTACATGGGCAGCTGAAGGCTTGCACAATGTTTCTGTATCACAAGTAGAATTGAAAGCTCACATTCAGTTTTACGATGGCATCACCACTACTGACATTCATGAAACTATCATCAAGTCAGCAGCGGATTTAATCTCTGAAGAGACTCCTGATTACCAATATCTAGCAGCACGTCTGTCTGTATTCCACCTACGTAAAAAAGCGTACGGCGAATACGAGCCGCCTGCACTGTATGACCACGTTGCAAAACTGGTTGATATGGGTAAATACGATAGCCACCTTATGGAAGATTACACGAAAGCTGAATTCGAAGAGCTTGACGAGTACATCGACCACAAACGTGACTTAGACTTCTCTTACGCAGCGGTTAAGCAGCTCGAAGGTAAATACTTCGTGCAAAACCGTGTAACGAAAGAAATCTACGAGAGTGCTCAGTTCCTTTACATTTTAGTTGCTGCGTGTCTATTCGCTAAATACCCGAAATCGACTCGTCTTGACTACATCAAACGTTTTTACGACGCATCGTCTACGTTTAAGATTTCTCTACCTACACCGATCATGTCTGGTGTACGTACGCCTACTCGTCAATTCAGTTCTTGTGTACTGATCGAGTGTGGTGACAGCCTTGATTCAATCAACGCGACAGCAAGCTCAATTGTTCGTTACGTATCTCAACGTGCTGGTATTGGTATCAACGCAGGTCGTATCCGTGCGCTTGGTTCTGAAATCCGTAATGGTGAAGCGTTCCACACAGGCTGTATCCCTTTCTACAAATACTTCCAAACAGCAGTAAAATGTTGTTCTCAAGGTGGTGTTCGTGGCGGTGCAGCAACGGTATTCTACCCACTATGGCACGGTGAAGTTCAGTCTCTATTAGTACTGAAAAACAACCGCGGCGTTGAAGAGAACCGAGTTCGTCACATGGATTACGGCGTACAGCTGAACAAGCTTATGTACTCTCGCCTAGTTCAGGGTGGCAACATCAGCCTGTTCTCACCTTCAGACGTACCTGGCCTTTACGATGCGTTCTTCGAAAACCAAGACCGTTTTGAAGAGCTATACGTTAAGTACGAAAACGATCCTTTAGTGAAGCGTGAAACGGTTAAAGCCGTTGAGCTTTTCTCTCTGCTAATGCAAGAGCGTGCTTCTACTGGTCGTATCTACATTCAGAACGTTGACCACTGTAATACACACAGCCCGTTTGATTCTGAAGTAGCACCTGTTCGTCAATCGAACCTATGTCTAGAAATCGCGCTTCCTACTAAGCCACTTTCTAACGTAGAAGATGACGAAGGCGAAATTGCACTATGTACGCTTTCAGCATTCAACCTTGGCGCAATCAATGAACTGGACGACCTAGCAGAGCTTTCTGAGCTGGTTGTTCGTGCTCTAGATGCACTGCTTGATTACCAAGACTACCCGCTTCCAGCTGCATACAAGTCGACAATGAACCGTCGTACTTTAGGTGTAGGTGTAATCAACTACGCATACTACCTAGCGAAGAATGGTGTTAAGTACTCTGATGGCAGCGCGAATGGCCTGACTCACCGTACTTTTGAAGCAATTCAATACCACTTGCTAAAAGCATCTGTTGAACTAGCGAAAGAGCAAGGCCGTTGCCCATCTTTCCACGAGACCAACTACGCGAAAGGCCTACTGCCAATCGATACTTACAAAAAAGATATCGACTTAGTATGTGAAGAGCCACTGCACTACGATTGGGATTCTCTACGTGAAGAGATCATGGAGCACGGTCTGCGTAACTCTACGCTAACAGCGCTTATGCCTTCTGAGACATCGTCTCAAATCTCGAACGCGACTAACGGTATCGAGCCACCACGTGGTTACGTATCAGTGAAAGCATCGAAAGACGGCATCCTTAAGCAAGTGGTTCCAGATTTCCTAAATCTTAAAGAGAACTACGAGCTACTTTGGAACATTGGTTCTAACGACGGTTACCTACACCTAGTGGGTATCATGCAAAAATTCGTTGACCAAGCTATCTCTGCAAACACTAACTATGACCCAAGTGTTTACGACAGCGGTAAAGTACCAATGAAGAAGCTGCTTCAAGACCTACTAACAGCGTACAAGTACGGTGTTAAGACGCTTTACTACCATAACACTCGTGATGGTGCTAAAGACGACCAAGGCGATGCAGTTCAAGTGCCGGAAGAAGATTGTGAAGGCGGCGGTTGTAAGATCTAAACCGCAATAAACATTAAGACCCCAGAGAAGAGTTATCTTCTCTGGGTTTAAAGCATTAACAGGGTCCGTTTTATTACGGGTCTTTAAAGGATTTGAGGCATTTATGGCTTACAGTACTTTTTCTCAGCAAAAAAATGACCAACTAAAAGAACCAATGTTCTTGGGTCAGTCGGTAAACGTTGCACGTTACGACCAACAAAAATTCGAAATCTTCGAAAAGCTTATCGAGAAGCAGCTTTCTTTCTTCTGGCGTCCAGAAGAAGTAGACGTGTCTAGCGACCGTATCGACTACAACAAGCTTCCTGAGCATGAAAAGCACATCTTCATCTCTAACTTGAAGTACCAAACGCTTCTAGATTCAATCCAAGGCCGCAGCCCTAACGTTGCCCTACTTCCATTGGTATCTCTACCAGAAGTTGAAACTTGGATTGAAACTTGGTCTTTCTCTGAAACGATTCACTCTCGTTCTTACACGCACATCATCCGTAACATCGTGAATGATCCAGGCGTAGTATTCGACGACATCGTTGAAAATGAAGAGATTCTGAAGCGTGCTAAAGACATCGCTTTCTACTACGACGACCTAATCAAGCTAACGGCTGACTACCACCGCTACGGTGAAGGCAACCACAGCATCAACGGCGAAGACGTCAAGATTTCACTTCACGACCTGAAGAAGAAACTTTACCTATGTCTAATGTCTGTAAACGCACTAGAAGCGATTCGTTTCTACGTAAGTTTCGCATGTTCATTTGCATTCGCTGAGCGTGAGCTAATGGAAGGTAACGCGAAGATCATCAAGCTAATCGCTCGTGATGAAGCCCTTCACCTTACTGGTACACAGCACATGATCAACTTGCTACGCAATGGTCAAGATGATTTTGAATTCATGCAGATCGCTGAAGAGTGTAAGCAAGAGTGTTTCGACCTATTCAAAGAAGCGGCTGAGCAAGAGAAAGAGTGGGCAGAATACCTATTCAAAGATGGCTCTATGATTGGTCTGAACAAAGACATTCTTTGCCAATACGTTGAGTACATTACCAACATCCGTATGCAGGCTGTTGGCCTAGGTACGGCTTACCCAGCAGCAACGTCGAACCCAATTCCATGGATCAACGCTTGGTTGTCTTCAGATAACGTTCAAGTTGCTCCACAAGAAGCAGAAATCAGTTCTTACCTAGTTGGCCAAATCGACAACGAAGTAAAAGCTGACGACTTTGAAGGATTTGAGCTGTAATGCCAACAATCAAAATCAACAAACTGACTTCAATTGAATCTAACCCTTCAAACACTCTGTTGGAAACAATGGAACAAGCTGGGTTAGAGCCAGAATACAACTGCCGAGATGGTCACTGTGGCGCTTGCCGCTGCACGTTGGATTCTGGTGAGGTCGAGTACGTTGGTTTTGCTATGGCTTACACGCAAGGTAATGAGATATTGCCTTGTATCTGTAAAGCAAAGACTGAGCTATCGCTGAGTAACGTTATTCATAGAAACAAGCAAAAACGCGCATAAGCCAGCTGGCTTTAGGTCACTTTGTTCGAATATCGTCAATAAGAATCAAAAAAGGGTCCGCTTCCTTTAGGAATGCGGACCCTTTTCTATTTATGTCTTTAGGTATCTAAAGCGACTCGTCTATCACTAAACCAAATCTTCCTGTTGGCTTGTGTCATACAAAGCCAAACGTTTATTGCTGAGTCAGGTTAAGAGTCACAGAGCCAATATAACAAGCGCTTCGGCACTCTCCACAGCCGTTACACTTATCTTTGTCCACTGTAGGCAACTCTCCTACTTCGATGTGTATTGCACCAGCTGAACACGCCGTTTGGCATGCTGAACAGTCCATTTGCATGTAATTATTGCAGCTATCCGCAAAGCTCGGCTTGAGGTCGATATAAGGCGTGACCGTTGGATGAAGTGCGCCGGTCGGACACACTTCAGTGCATTTGTTACACATAGAACAACTGTTGTAATCCAAATTCAGCAGCGCACTGCCCTCTAGCATCTCAATAACGCTATTTGGACACGATTGTTCACACAATCCACAACCGTCGCAAAGACGCTCAAACAGCACCTCATCGACCGCTCTTGGCGGTCTTGCATGCAAGCGCTGTGATATCTCTTCATAATTCGCGGCTGCTTTAACCGGTTTAGAAAGTCGAGTTAAGAAACCGCGTCTATTTGAATTTATTTGTTCAGACATTAGTCGATATATAACTTTTTAGTAGCAACGTTTAAATTATATTCAGATATTAAGTACTTAAACCAATCTATTACATCAACCGATAGCTTTTTATAAAAAGATAACTCTGATGCTTTATTTAGTTTTTCTAAATAAACAGAAGACCAAGTTAATAAGTGACCCTCAAGCAATTCACCGGCTGAATTAATATTATTATTTTCTAACAAATACGCATGAGCGAATAACATTAAACCAAATTGATCTTCCGGCTCTCTTAACCCAGTGTCTAATTCAATCTGATTCAATTCTAAAAACTGGCGATACTCAACCGTAGAAGCACCAAACACAACGCGGTCTTTATCTAGGTACACAGAACCCCAAGGCGGAGCTGGCATGTCTCCAACGCCTTCAAACAGGCGGCTGAACTCTGCTGCGAGCGCATCTTCGTCTTCGCTTCTTAATGCTTGCAAGCATTCTTCAGAGAGTACTTCGCTCTCAACCAAAGCTTCGACAATGGTGATTAACTGTTCTTTACTTGTCGCTTGATAAAATAGCGAACCCAACAATTTATGCGTATCGATAATCATTATTATTTATACCGTTATAGGTTTAAAGATAATTATATTAATTAACTCATTTCATTCTTTGATCTATTTTATACATTCAATTCATAAACTTTAAATTCCACACTTATTTGATGCCAATCAATCAATAATTCGAAATAAATACATAAAGAACAAACTACCTATAAAGTGCTAGCTATCAATAGCAAAAGGCATCTTAGAATGACGAATAAGAAAGAATCTGGGGTAATGAATCTTACTCGAAGAGGCTTCATGAAAGCTTCCTCTGCAGTAGGTAGTGCAGCTGCACTTGCGGGCGGTATTGCATTACCTTTCAAATCCAAACCAGTAGCGGCTGCAGTTGCTGAAAATGTGGATGAGAAAATCGTATGGAGTGCATGTACAGTAAACTGTGGCTCTCGCTGCCCACTGCGTATGCATGTACAAAACGGTGAAATCAAATACGTAGAAACAGACAACACAGGCACTGACGAATACGGTCATCACCAAGTTCGTGCGTGTCTACGTGGTCGCTCGATGCGCCGCCGTGTTTATAACCCAGATCGCCTAAAGTACCCAATGAAACGTGTGGGTAAACGTGGTGAAGGTAAGTTTAAGCGTATTAGCTGGGAAGAGGCTTATGATGAAGTCGCTGGCACCATGCAACGCCTTATCAAAGACTACGGTAACGACACTATCTACCTAAACTACGGTACAGGTACGCTGGGCGGCACGGTTACTAAATCTTGGCCACCAGCTCAAACGCTGATTGCTCGTCTAATGAACCTAAGTGGTGGTTACTTAAACCATTACGGTGACTACTCAACAGCGCAAATCACGAAAGGCTTGAGCTACACCTACGGCGGTTGGGCAAACAACAACTCTTTCTCTGATTTAGAGAACACTAAACTTAACATTCAGTTTGGTAACAACCCTGCTGAGACGCGTATGTCTGGTGGCGGCCAGATCCACCACTACGTTGAAAGCAAAAACAAATCAAACGCAAGAACGATCATCATCGACCCTCGCTACACCGATACTGCCGGTGGCCGTGAAGATCAATGGATCCCAATTCGTCCTTCTACAGATGCGGCATTGGTAGCGGGTCTTGCACACGTGATGATCACTGAAGACCTTGTCGACCAACCGTTCCTAGACAAATACTGTGTCGGTTACGATGAGAAGACCCTTCCTGCATCAGCGCCTAAAAACAGCGACTACAAATCTTACATCCTAGGTTTAGGTGAAGATGGCGTAGAGAAGACACCAGAATGGGCTTCTAAGATCACGGGTATTCCAGTTGACACCATCGTTAAGCTTGGCCGTGAAATGGGCACAGCGAAACCATGTGCGATTCACCAAGGTTGGGGCTTACAACGCACTGCGAACGGTGAACTAGCGTGTCGTGCAATCGCGATGCTGTCACTGCTCACTGGTTCTGTGGGCGTATCAGGCGGTTCAACAGGCGCTCGTGAAAGCGACATCAACATTCCATTTGTGCGCTTCCCTACCGTGCCAAACCCAGTTGAAACGTCTATTTCAATGTTCATGTGGACAGACGCGATTTACCGTCACCATGAAATGACCGACATCACTGATGGTGTTCGCGGTGCAGAGCGCCTTAAGAACCCAATCAAGATGATCTGGAACTACGCAGGTAACTGCATCATTAACCAACACTCAGACATCAACAAGACTCACGCGATTCTTCAAGATGAAAGTGCGTGTGAAATGATTGTCGTGGTTGATAACCATATGACGTCTTCAGCGAAGTACGCCGATATCATCCTGCCAGACTTAACAACGTCTGAGCAAGACGACTGGTGTATGGACGGTAAAGCGGCGAACATGCCTTACTTCATCTACGCGCAGAAAGCGATTGAGCCTCAGTTTGAAGCAAAATCTATCTACGAGATGTGTACTCAGCTTGCGAAACGAATGGGCGTAGAAAAAGAGTTCACCGAAGGCCGTACTCAAGAGCAATGGATTGAGCACCTTTACGCAGAAACTCGTAAGAACGATCCAACACTGCCAACCTTCGAAGAGATGAAAGAGCTGGGTATCTACAAACGTAGCTACGACCACCACTACATCGCTTATGAAGATTTCCGTAAAGATCCTGAAGCGAACCCACTGACCACACCAAGTGGCAAGATCGAGATCTACTCAGAGCAACTGGCTGATATCGCGAAGACTTGGAAGCTTAAAGAAGACGAAGTGATTCACCCACTTCCGATTTACGCGGACTCTTTCGAAGGTCATAACGACCCACTAGCAGAGAAGTACCCACTTCAGCTAACCGGTTTCCACTACAAGGCTCGTACTCACTCGACTTACGGCAACGTTGCAGAAATCAAAGCAGCAGCACCGCAAGAGTTGTGGATCAACCCAATCGATGCAAAAGAACGTGGTATTGATAGCGGCGACATGGTGAGTATTTTCAACGACCGTGGCGAAGTACATATTCCAGCGAAAGTGACACCTAGGATTCTTCCTCGAGTTGTCGCACTAGGCGAAGGTGCATGGTACGCACCAGATGGTCAGAAGATCGACCATGCAGGCTCTATCAACGTGCTGACGACTCAGCGCCCGAGCCCACTTGCTAAGGGTAACCCTCAGCATACAAACCTAGTTCAAATCAAAGCGCTAAAGAAAGCATAAGGTAGGTTGGAATGAAACAATACGGCTTTTACATTGATTCAAGTAAATGCACGGGTTGTAAAACCTGTCAGCTTGCTTGTAAAGATTATAACGATCTAGACATCAAAACGAACTACCGTCGCGTATACGAATATGCCGGTGGTGGCTTCACTCAAGATGGTGATACCTGGGTTCAGAAAGATGTCTTTTCTTACTACCTATCTATCGCTTGTAACCACTGTACTAACCCAGCGTGTGTGAAAGTGTGTCCTTCGGGCGCAATGCACAAACGTGATGAAGACGGTTTGGTTGTGGTTGATGAGAGCGTATGTATTGGTTGTCAGCACTGTAGCAATGCGTGTCCTTACGGCGCACCACAATACAATGCTAAGAAAGGTCATATGACGAAATGCGATGGTTGTTACCAACGTGTTTCTGAAGGCAAACAGCCTATCTGTGTTGAGTCTTGCCCACTTCGTGCATTGGAGTTTGGTGAAATCAATACACTTCGCGAGAAGTACGGCTCTGGTGCGGATGTGGCTCCACTGCCATCTTCAACAGAAACGCTACCAAACATCGTGATTAAGCTGAACAAAAACGCGAAGCCGACTGGCGATACCAGCGGTCACCTAGCAAACCCGAAGGAGGTGTAAGATGATTTTTCATGAGTGGTCTTTAATCTTCTTTACGGTGTTGGCGCAAACTGCGGTTGGTGGTTACTTACTGATTGGCGCACGTGCACTGGTACTTGGTCATGACGAAGAGAAGCTGAACAGCTACAAGGTTCCAATGTTTATCCTATGGGTACTGATGGGTCTTGGCTTCATGTTCTCGACAACGCACCTTGGCTCTCCACTGCGCGCGTTTAACGCTTTTAATCAGCTAGGTTCGGCTTGGTTGTCTAACGAAGTGTTCTTCGGTGCGGCATTCTTCGCTGTCGGTGGCCTGCAATGGTTACTGTCGGTAGTCAAGAAAGGTGGCGTTGCTATCCAGAAAGCACTGATGGTTGGCGCGATGGTACTGGGTGTTATCTTCATGTACGCGATGATCAACGTATACATGATCAACACAGTACCGACGTGGGACAACATCTACACACCACTGAGCTTCATCATGACGATGGTTGTGGGTGGCTTGCTGTTATCTCAGTTCGTGATTGTATTCGCAAACGACAGCCGCTTTACGGTTGACCGTAACATCACCATGTTGGCTGTTATCGCTGTTGCTATCAGCTTGCTTGTGACAGTAGGAAAACTGAACCTAATCGGAGACATCCAAACTTCAGCGGCAAAAGCGTCTGAGTTAGTCGATGGTTTAGGTAGCTATGTGATTCTTCAAGTGGCACTGCTAATGGCAAGCTTGTTGATTTGGATTCTACCTATGCTGAACAAAGCAAAAGTGAACCCAGTTAACCTTGGCTTAGCACTAGTATTGTTCTTGGCTTCAGAGTTAATCGGCCGTGGTTTGTTCTACAGCCTACATATGACAAGCGGTTTGTAATCGAGTTCTTACAGACATGAGTTGCGTGTAAACATCGCTGCTTGTTTGGTTATCTAGAAGGCTAGATAAACAAAAGGCCCAACACCTATTTAGATGTTGGGCCTTTTTATTTCGTTTTTTCTAGCGTTTTTAATACAGACTTAGCGAGTTCGCTTACATCGTTAGCTTACATAGCTACTTAATGATAGCCGCTGGAATAAACATGTCTTTTAATCGCTTAACCGAAGAATAAGTACCAAACATCGGTTTGTTATCTAAATGCCTTCTCAGCATATCGGCGGCAACGGTCTTAATCACGTTGCGTTGGTCTTCACGCGAGTACTGACGATAAAACTCAAGTACCTGCCCCCACTCGCCTGCTTCAGTCGACAATGCAACGCTGAATGTGTTGCCTTCCAGCTTACCAGTCACCAAAGCCAATTCAGTTCCGCACTTATCTCTTGTTGCTCCAGCCAGCGCAAAGGTCGCGGCTAATGGATCGCTCTTTTCAAGTTCGCTCTCTTTTGGCTCAGCCATCACCCATGAGTGTCCGAAGCAATCTTCTATCTGCTCATTCAATTGCAGCCACGCTGACAGTGAACCTTTGGTCGACACTTCAGACACAGATAACGTCTTCTTTTTTTCCGCCATGATGTGTCCAATATGGTCAATCATCGGCTCATCAACACTAACGACATTACTCTCTAGCAGCTTGTAAACCATCTGCAGAAGCTTAACGCGAGTTTCTAAGTCTGCCTTAGGACCAAACAGTTTGACCTCAATGAACGGCAGATAAGAGCGATAACCAAGTTCATAACCTTCTGGCAGCTTTAGTTGATCCAAAACATCAGAGATACCGGACTCAGACAAACCAAACGTAAACAGTCGACTGCATTCAGAGGCAACCACTTGAGGGTAGGTACACGACAAGTCAGGAAGAATCTCAAACGTCACCATGCGCTTGAATTCACTTGGTACACCCGGCGTGAAATAGAAAGTCGCATCGTTAATTTTCAGTTTGAAGCCACAAGCCGTCCCTACAGGGTTATCGACAATCTCTGAACTCGCAGGTAACAAAGCTTGTTTAAGGTTGCTGTCTGGCATTGGCATGCCACGTCCAGAGAACATCTCTTCCATACGAGCAAGCCATTCAGGGAACATGACGAGTTTCTGCTCGGAAGCAGCTGCAGCGGCGGCAGCACTCATATCATCGGTTGTCGGGCCTAAACCACCATTAACGATAACCACATCATAGTTAAAGCTCAGCATCAGCAGTTCTTCAACAAGAGCATTCATTTGATCACCCACAGTTGAGCGCTTAGCAAGCGCAAAACCATGCTGATAAAACTCAGCAGACATCCAAGCTGCGTTTGTATCTACAATGTCTCCATGAAGAACTTCTTCACCTGTGCTTAACATTGCGATTTTCGTCATATTTCTATCCCTTGTTGTCATAAAAAGACACTGCATTATTTACAAACTGGTCTATGGTTGAATTTGGAGCAATTCGCCTTTTCACTAATATTAATAATGTTAAACCTAAGGTTTTCTTAGGAAAAGCTATAAAAATTATTAGTTCCCTAAATCAGGCATTTAATAGATAATTGTGACCCTGATCAATTCCAAACTTTCTCATGGAGACCCTTGTGGCCAAATCACCGTTACTAGCAAAGGTTACTGCCGCATTTTCAATGCTAATGTCAGTTAACTCGGTTGCAAGCCAATACGACTTCGACCAGCCAATCAACCTTTCTTACTCGGATGAATGTGCTCAAGATTACTGTTTTAATGACAACTTGTACACCTACAAGCCTAGTACCAATTACGCACTGAGCGAGTCGAGTGATGAGTACGACTTCTCAATCCAACAACCAAAACACATGTTGGTGAGTCAGGAGAAAGATTGGGATTACCTAATGGGTCAAACCTACACCATTCTTGGCTTGAGTGTCGCGACAGTGGGTCTAATGACTCTGCTCCCTGAAAGTATTACTAAGTGGGATGATGACCAACGTGATATCAGCTCATTAGGTAAAAAGTGGAAAGATAACGTTTCTGCTGGTCCAACATGGGACCGTGACGAACACTTCCTAAACTACGTAATGCACCCATATTTCGGTGGTGTTTACTACACCGCAGCTCGACACGCAGGTTACGACGAGTTTGAGTCATTCTTATACTCTTGGACTATGTCGACGTTCTTCTGGGAATACGGCGTAGAAGCGTTTGCAGAAGTACCTTCATGGCAAGATCTCTTCATCACACCTTTCTTCGGTGCGGTTGTCGGTGAAATGATGCTAGAAGCAGAGCAGGATATCATTGCTTCAGGTGGCGAAGTGATGGGCTCTCAAACCATGGGTGATGTGTCGCTATTCTTCCTTAACCCTGTTGGACACATTCACTACTGGGTAAGTGACGCATGGGGCGGTGATGCAGAAGTTAACCTGAATACTAACCCTTGGTGGGATAACCAAGACGCTGCACGTTTTGCTTACGATGCTGGCGCACCATACGACTCTCAGTTTGTTGGTATGAACTTCAAAGTAACGTTCTAATTCGTCTCTAGTACTACTCAATATAAGTTATTGAGTATAAGTTGCTGAATCATCAATCACAGTGACAACTCTTCTAAAAAGCGGCTCTCTAGCCGCTTTTTTTGTGCCCTACTCTTCATTCTCTTTTTTTGCATCGAAGCTTAGTTTCAAAAATTGACCTAGGTCAAACATTGTTCGATGTAACCTTCTACACTGAAATTAAAGAACTTTATCGCGTGATATCAAACATTTAATTAGCAAAGAATAATTGAAACCTTGGGGGCTGATATGAACAGTACATTTATCGTAAACTTTATCGGAAAAGCATCACCAGCAACAATCAAACAGCTTGCTGCGGTTACTCACGAAAACGACGGCAAATGGCTCATCAGTAAAGTGAACTTTATTGAAGACCAAGTCGCAGGCGTACTAAAGGTTCAACTTCCAGCCATCAACGAATCGATTGTAAAAGAAGCGTTCAGCGCCAATCCAGATCTCATCGTGCAGTTTGTCGATTCCGATCATACACACAATGTTCAAGACACGGTCCATCACTTGAGACTCGACTCTAACGACCGAGCAGGTATCGTCAACGAAGTGACTCATGTATTGGATAGACAAGGAATCAGTATTCTCGATATGGATTGTCACCGCGTCTTTATCGCTGGTGGCGGCGGTGTTAGCTCAAGTCTATTCACATCAAAAATCGCCGTTAAGCTGCCAATCGAAGTACAGATCGACGACGTAGTTAATGAACTCGAAACGCTCAGTGAAGATACTCGTGTGATGATTGAAAGCTAAATAAACAAAATTAAAGAACAAAATTAAAGAACAAAATTAAAGAACAAAATTAAAGAACAAAAAAGAGCAGCTCATTAGCTGCTCTTTGTATTGCTCTGAACTTGTGATTCAGTTACTTAACTGACCATTGTGATAATGAGCGTTTGAAGTCTTCATAGCCGAATTCATTTAGCTTCTGAACTTCACCACTGCTACGTTCACAGTAGATTGAAGGCATTTTAAGGCCATTGAACCAGTTCAATTTCACCATTGTGTAACCCGCGCTGTCTAACAGATGCAGCTTTTGACCAATCTTAAGTGGCTCATCAAAGCTCGCTTCGCAGAACTGATCGCCCGCAAGACATGAACACGAACCAATCACGTAGTCATGGCTGCCTGTTTCTGATGCTTCCAATACTGATGCGGGCTCATTGTAGATAAGCGTGTCAAGGCGGTGCGCCTCAGTCGCTGAATCCACAATCGCTGTTTTCTTCACGTTCTCAACAATATCGACCACTGTCACAACTAGGTCGGTTGTTTTAGTGATGATCGCTTCACCCGGCTCAAGATACATCTGCACACCGTGCTTTTCAGAGAAGGCTTTCAGCGCAAGACCGAGTTTTTCGATGTCATAGCCAGGCCATGTGAAGAACACACCTCCGCCCATGCTCACCCAGTCCAACTTATCTAAGTGCTCACCAAACTGTTCTGAGATTGAATCAAGCAGGCCGATAAACGCATCGACGTCTTTGTTCTCACAGTTCATGTGGAACATCACACCATTAATCTCATCGAAAATTTCTGGTTTGATGTGGTCAGCTTGCACGCCCAAACGCGAGAATTGACGTGCTGGATTCGCCAAGTCTTGCCCTGCGTAGCTCACGCCCGGATTTAAACGTAAACCCAGTGAAGCTTTACCTTCAACAATATGACGGTAAGCAGCAAGTTGGCTTTGAGAGTTGAAGATCATCTTGTCGCAGATGTCAGCAACCTCTCTCACGTCATCTTCACTGTAGCCCACACTGTAAGCATGAGTTTCACCGCCAAAAGTTTCGTGACCTAATTTCACTTCATAAGGGCCAGAACTAGTAGTACCGTCTAGGTACGGTTTGATGATGTCAAACACGCCCCAAGTCGAGAAGCACTTAAGCGCAAGTACCAATTTCACACCTGAAATCTCTTTCAGTTGCTTGGCTTTTTCTAAGTTCGCAATCAACTTGTCTTCGTTGATCATGAAATATGGGGTTTTTAGTTCTTCTTTCTTAAACGTCATTTTTGTAAACACTCAAGCAGCATCTATAGATGGAAAGGTAAATTAACAATTTTGGTGTGATTTATTTTGATTTTGTCCTGTCCGAGCGCAGTGAGTTACAAAATCAAAATAAATGATACCAAAGCTTCAAGGCTATCATCATCGAAAAGGGAACAATCCATGTCCCCTTTAATTAGCAATCAAAACAAGAAATCAGTTCTTATTTTTTCAGCTCATGAATCACTGGAAGACCTTGGCCTGCTTCAAGCTCTTGAACATGCCAATCTAGACCAATTTCCGGCATAGTTGCTAGGAACGGATCTGGATTTAACTGTTCCATGTTGAACACGCCTTTATCAGCCCATTCGCCACGGAAGAACTGAAGTGCAGCGGTAATCGCTGGAACACCAGTTGTGTAAGAGATCGCTTGGTGCTCTACGTCTTCGTAAGCCACTTCGTGGTCTGCGTTATTGTAGATGAATACGCTACGCTCTTTACCATCTTTCTTACCTTGAACCCAAGTACCGATACACGTTAAACCAGTGTAACCCGGAGCTAGAGATGTTGGATCCGGTAGTAGTGCTTTAAGAACATGCAGAGGCTGAACCACAGTACCATCGTGCAGTGTTAGCGGATCTGGGCTAAGAAGACCGATATCACGCATGCAGTTGAAGTAGTTCAAGTATGCATCACCAAAGCCCATCCAAAATTCGATACGCTTAGCTGGGATGAACTCTTTCATTGAACGAACTTCATCGTGCGCCATTGAGTAAACTTTGTGAGAACCACAGTTCGGGAATTCAAACTCAAGCATACGAGAGTGACAAGGTACTTGTTTCCACTCTTCATTTTCCCAGTAGAAAGAATCGCCTTGGATCTCAAGCATGTTGGTTTCTGGGTCAAAGTTTGTCGCAAACTTCTTGCCGTGGTCACCAGCATTCACATCCATTACATCAATTGAGTCAATCTCATCGAACAAGTGCTTAACCGCGTATGCAGCAAAGATTGATACCACACCTGGATCGAAACCAGCACCAAGAATACCTGTGATGCCTGCTTCAGCGAACTTCTCACGGTAGCCCCACTGCCAATCGTAAGCTTGTGGTACTTGTTGGCCTTCAGAACATAGGTCAACCGCTACCGATGTATCTAAATAAGAAACTTTAGATTGGTAACATGCTTCCATGATTGCCATGTTTACCCAAGGAGGACCAGCGTTGATCACTAGATCCGGCTGAACTTCTTTAATCAAAGCAACAAGCGCATCAACATCATCAGCGTCTACTGAACGTGCTTCTAGTTTCTTAGTTGAATCTTTAAGGTTGTTTTTGCCCTTGATAGATTCGATGATTTTTTCACACTTCGCGATTGTGCGAGAAGCGATTGTGATATCACCCAGTACTTCGTTATTTTGTGCTGCTTTGTGTGCAACAACCCAACCAACGCCGCCTGCACCAATTTGTAGAATAGCCATAGTATTAATTACCCTTGTTGTTCTGCTAGCTCAGTGGCTAGAGTTTGAATTTTGTTAATTAGAGATTTGAAATCTGATGTCTTTAGGCACGGATTCAAGATAGTGAATTTAAGCGCACTCTTACCATCCACGACCGTTTCACCGAGTACTGCAACACCACGAGTCAGCGCTTCCAGTCTTAGCGTTTGATTCAATTTGTCTAAATCTAGCTCGCCGTTTGCTGACGGCTTAGATCGGAACAGCACTGTTGATAGTGACGGCTCTGCGAGTAGCTCTAAGTCAGCTTGGTTTTGAATCAGGTCTGCCACTTCTAGCGTTTGCTCAAGAAGATGGTCGTACATATCACCCAACTGCTTTGGTCCAACGCTTTGCATCGTCATGAAGACTTTCAATGCATCGAAACGCTTGGTGGTCGCAATAGACTTATCGACTAGATTTGGCAGTTCATCGTGTTCGCGGTTTAGGTAATCTGCGTGATGTAGAAGGTACTTAAAGTTCGCTTTGTCTTTCAACAATACCGCGCCGCAGCTGATTGTTTGATAGAACAATTTGTGGAAATCGACACTCACAGAGTCCGCTTTTTCGATGCCTTGTAAGCGAGCCTTGTGGCTACTCAAGATAAGCGCGCCACCGTATGCACTGTCGACATGGAACCAAAGGCCTTGCTGACTTGCGATTTCTGCAATCGCATCAAGGTCATCGATAGCACCATGATCGGTTGTGCCCGCAGTACCAATCACAGCAAAAGGAATCAGACCTTGTGCTTTCAGTGCTTTCACTTCTGCGTCTAGCAAGTCAGGCTTGATAGTGCCGTTTGCATTGGTATCAACACAGCACACTGCCGCTTCGCCTAGCCCTAGTAGAGAGGCTGACTTTTGAACCGTGAAGTGAGATTTCTTTGAACATAAGATACGCAGCTTGCTCGCGTATTCTGGTAAGCCAAGCTTTTGGATAGAATGACCATTGTGCTTATCCGCAACCCAGTCTCTCGCAAGCAATAAACCCATTAGGTTACTTTGCGTGCCTCCGCTAGTGAAAACACCGTCAGCTTGTGCGCCAAGTTGGTATTTGTCACACATCCAATCCACAACGCGCTGCTCAACATAAGTCGCAGCCGATGCTTGGTCCCATGAATCCATTGATTGATTCAACGCCGCGATAATCGATTCCGCTGCTACCGAAGCCATAAGAGGAGGAGTGTGAAGGTGTGCAATGCAATCTGGGTGTTGCACGAAGATGGAGTTTGCAGCGACAAGGTCTGCAGTACTATCTACAACATCAACCAAAGCGTGTTGATTTTTATCAAGGTCGACAGCATTGATAGCTGCTTCTAGCACTTTTGGATCTAAACCCGAATAAGGGGTTTCAACCTGTTCAAAAACCGCTTTCATCGCTTGAGTGGTTTGGTTCATCACGTTAGCAAATTCGTCGCTACCGCCTAAACCTGTATGGATGAAATGCTTGTTCCATTCTTGGTTTGCTTGTTCGCTTGAAGCTGGGTCTTGTTGTAAGCCACCACCAGTTGCGATGATCGCTTCTTCCATTACGCGGAGTGCAAAGTCAATCTGCTCAAAAGAGATAATCATTGGCGGAAGGAAACGAATTACCGAGCCATCACGACCACCCTTTTCAACCATCAAGCCACGCTCTAACGCTGCTCGTTGAATCGCTAGGGTTAGTTCGCCGTCTGATTGTGGTTCGCCAAACTTGTTAAGCTCACCATTTGGTTGTTTGATCTCAGCACCGAGCATCAGGCCTTTACCACGAACTTCAGCAATACAGCTAACGCGTGATTGAATCTTCTCAAGCCCGTGACGTAAATATTGGCCTGCGATGTTCGCGTGCTCAACTAAGCCATCTCGTTCGATGATCTCCAACGCCTTAGCGCCAGAGACCATTGCTAATTGGTTACCACGGAATGTACCGGTGTGCTCACCCGCTTTCCATGTATCAATGCTCTTATCGAACACAAGCAGCGACATAGGCAGTCCACCACCAATCGCTTTAGATAAACATAAGATATCTGGATTAACACCAGACTCTTCAAACGCAAATCGATGGCCAGTTTTGCCCACACCACACTGAATCTCATCAAAAATCAGTAGGATGCCGTGCTCATCACAGATGCGACGTAGGCCTTGTAACCAAGATGCTGGAGCAGGAATCACACCGCCCTCACCTTGCACAGGCTCAACGATCATCGCCGCCGGTTTCATGATGCCAGACTCGTCATCATTCAACATACGTTCGATGTAACGAATGCTCGCGTTAGCACCCGCTTCACCACCAATACCAAACGGGCAGCGTAGGTTGTATGGGAAAGGCATGAAGTGCACATCAGACATCAAGCCGCTACGACGCTCTTTAGTGCCGAGGTTACCCATCATACCCATGGTGCCGTTCGTCATACCATGGTAAGCACCACGGAAAGCAAACATGGTGTTGCGACCTGTGGTTTGCTTGGCGAGCTTGATCGCCGCTTCCACAGCGTCAGCGCCAGATGGGCCACAGAATTGAAGAACCGAGTTATTTGAAAAGTCTTGAGGAAGAAAAGCTTTAACTCGTTTGATAAACGTCTCTTTTGCTTGAGTCGTGATATCAAGTGTTTGGTATGGCAAACCAGAATCGAGTTGGTCTTTAAGTGCTTGGTTAATCTCAGGGTGGTTGTAACCCAGAGAAAGTGTACCTGCACCGGCTAAGCAATCGAGAAAGAGTTGGCCACGAGTATCTTCAACTAAAGCGCCACATGCTCGTTTAATAGCAATAGGCAGGCGTCTTGGGTAAGAGCGAACATCCGACTCATGCTGTTCTTGCTCTAGCAAAATAGCGTCAGGTGTTAGGTCGTACGTTCCCTCTAAGATAGGAACCATAGTTGAAAATGAATTTGCGATAGTATTGATATCGACTTCAAAGGCGGTAGTCATAAAAGTCCCCTTGAATGTGTTCATACTCACCTCCATCAGACGCAATTACCCACCAACTCTCGTTAAATTTGGAGAGAGTTCATAGTGAAGTACACGTATTGTCTAGAAATGAGATATAGCTGTACGCTCGCATAAGTCAAATGACGAATACGAAATTAAGCCGTCTTAAGACAGCGATAAATTGTTAGCGTGAGCTCAAGGTTCAGTAATGCTACTGTTTTGAAGAATTGGACATTTTTGCAGGATCGGGCAGCTATGAGGAGCTGGTCCCTTTGGAAATGCAGAGCTGATTAGCAATGTTGTAATTAGTGTGTTCAATGTTGGGTTTCCCATTAACATGACGAACTGCGCCATAAGTATCCCGTCTATCAGCTAAAGGACTAGCCAATACCTACCCTACGTAATGTCCCAATCAGCAAGAATGGTCACTACGCGTATCCCCCAGAAGCAATCGTTGCTCTTCTTGAACATTTTCATTCCGAGATTGCGCGGGAAAGTAACATAAAGTGAAATGAACGATCAATAGTTTTTAGTAATAGCTTGATAAATAGCAGCGGTGGCTAAGCAATTGCTGTAAATATCGTCACACTATCGTTTGGGAAAGAGATCCCCGGTTCATTCGTTCCTCATACCCGAGGATGACGACGTGGGGTTATAAACGTTGCTAGAGAAGCTTTTAGGTCATGGCGTCACTCCCTAGAGCGAGGTATGAATTCATAGAGAACCCCTTACAACATGTCATTGTATTGCTTTATTCAAGAAACTATCTGATGCAATAGATTAAACTGAAGTTAATCAGCAAGCGGCAAGAGATCCCCGGTTCATTCGTTCCTCACACCCGAGGATGACGACGTGGGTGTACAGGCGGTGTTAGTGATGGCTTTGAGGCTGTGGCGCCTTTCCGTCATTCCTTAGCCTGAAGAATGAGTTCATTGGGAGTCCCTTACAACATGTCGATGTATTGTTTTATTCAGAAACTATCTGATGCAATAGATTAAACTGAAGTTAATCAGCAAGCGGCAAGAGCTCCCCGGTTCGCTCGTTCCTCACGCCCGAGGATGACGACGTGGATTTATAAACGTTACTAGAGAGACTTTGAGGTCATACCGTCTTTCCGTCATTCCCTAGCACGAGGAACGAGTTCATAGGGAATCTCGCTTTTAAAAACTAACTTGATTGCAAAATTTGAAACAGAGATAGAAATGAATGTTGAGTGCGGATTCGAACAAGAAGAGTTCTTAAACGTAAAAGCTAAACGTCAGAAACCAAAAAGCCCGAACATTTCTGTTCGGGCTTCTTAATTTGGAGCGATACATCGGGTTCGAACCGATGACCTCAACCTTGGCAAGGTTG
The DNA here is from genome assembly GCF_041473335.1 of Vibrio sp. 10N.222.55.C7. NCBI lineage: Bacteria > Pseudomonadati > Pseudomonadota > Gammaproteobacteria > Vibrionales > Vibrionaceae > Vibrio > Vibrio sp. 10N.222.55.C7. Next base: position 278,951 of record NZ_JBFRSC010000021.1, on the reverse strand, counting down.
CGCTCTACCAACTGAGCTAGTATCGCATTTGCTTTATCGAGATAAAGACTTTAATAGATGGTGCCCCGGGCCGGACTTGAACCGGCACAGCGCGAACGCCGAGGGATTTTAAATCCCTTGTGTCTACCAATTCCACCACCAGGGCACGCAATTCTTTATTGCGATGCCGATTACTGAAAAGTAAAACACCATCTTAATGCTGACGCCAATCAACATTACAAAATTTGGAGCGATACATCGGGTTCGAACCGATGACCTCAACCTTGGCAAGGTTGCGCTCTACCAACTGAGCTAGTATCGCATTTTCATTCAAATTCTTTCTAGAAGAAAGAGAGAATGGAGGCGCCTCCCGGAGTCGAACCGAGGTCCACGGATTTGCAATCCGCTGCATAGCCACTCTGCCAAGGCGCCTTAGTAACTCCAATCGAATCGCTCATTGCCATCCTCTTGGGTACGGGATGCATTCTACGGATTCAGACGATTGAGTCAATATTATTTTTGTATTTTTAATTCGTTTGAATAGATTTCATACGAAACAGGCCAAATAGCTGACTTTATGTTCAAAACACACTGTGAGCGGGTTATTCAAAGGAGATCTATATCACATTAGATATCCACTATTGATAACTTAACCTTAGGTTAAAGATCAAAAAAGCGAGCCTCAGCTCGCTTCTTCATCAATGATGTTTTTCGTCTAACAAATCGTCTTTGGCAGCCATCAAGTATTGTGCCATTGACCAGTAAGTAAGAACGGTGGCGACATACAGTGCAATGTAACCTACCCACACCATCCAGTCGTCGTATCTCCAGATAAGTACCCAAAGAGCGAACATCTGAGAAACCGTTTTGACTTTACCAACCCAAGATACCGCAACACTTGCGCGTTTACCGATTTCAGCCATCCATTCACGAAGCGCTGAAATGATGATCTCACGAGCAATCATGGTCACGGCTGGAATAGTTATCCAAATAGAGTGGTAATGCTCTGTAATCAGGATAAGAGCCGTAGCGACCAACACTTTGTCAGCCACAGGGTCAATGAAGGCACCGAAGCGAGACGTTTGCCCTAACTTACGAGCTAGCATGCCATCTAGCCAATCAGTGAAACCGGCTACCCAAAACACCATCGCAGCAGCGAAAGGAGCCCATTGATAAGGTAGATAGAAAACGACAACGAATACTGGGATCAAAAATAGTCTCAGTAAGGACAAAATGTTAGGTATATTCAAACGCATATTATTGGGCTCTTATTAATTGCGCTTTAATGGTGCGGGATTTTTACTATTGTTTCAATGCTTGATAAATGTTTTCTGCCAAAGAATGACTAATGCCCGGCACTTTGGCTATTTCTTCGACAGTTGCACGCTTAAGTTCTTGTAAGCCACCCATATATTTCAGCAAAGCTTGACGACGTTTAGGTCCTACCCCTTCAATTCCTTCCAAAGCACTGGTTCTGCGCGTTTTACCACGTTTCGCCCTGTGCCCTGCAATCGCATGATTATGGCTCTCATCACGAATGTGCTGGATAAGATGCAGCGCTGGTGCATCGCTAGGTAAATTAAACTCTTCACCTTCAAGGGTTACCAAAGTTTCTAAACCCGGTTTACGCGTCACGCCTTTCGCAATACCCATCATTCTTGGTCTAAACGGCCAATCACCCCAATATTGAGAAATGATCTCATGAGCGCGGTTTAACTGACCTTTACCACCATCGATAAAGATGATGTCTGGGATCTTGTCGACATCGAGTTGCTTCGAATAACGTCTCTCAAGCGCCTGAGCCATCGCTGCATAATCATCGCCACCTGTAATGCCGGTGATGTTGTAACGACGGTACTCTGGTTTAACCGGGCCTTCTTGATTGAACACCACACACGACGCAATCGTGCTTTCACCCATGGTATGACTGATATCAAAACATTCCATGCGCTTGATAGCATCCATCGACAGCACTTCTTGGAGCTCTTTGAAGCGCTGATTAATCGTCATCTTGTGATTAATCTTGGTGGTAATAGCCGTCAATGCATTGGTATTAGACAATTTAAGGTAACGACCTCGAGTACCTGAAGGGTTGGTATTGAAGTGAATCTTACGACCCGCTACTTCACACAAGGCTTCTTGAATCGGTGTGACATCTTCCATCAAATCGGCATTGAGAATCAAACGGGTTGGGATGGTTCTCGCTTCACTATGCGCAAGATAGTATTGGCTTAAAAAGCTCGAAAAGACCTCTTCTCGCACCGTATTGTTGGGAATTTTAGGGAAATGGCTTCTACTGCCTAAAACCTTGCCTTGGCGAATCATCAAGATATGAATACACGCTACGCCATTCTCTTGAGCAAATCCCAACACGTCCATATCTTCCATTGAATCGTCAGATACGTATTGTTGTTCTTGCACACGTCGAATCGCTTGGATTTGATCACGGAAAGCGGCAGCTTGTTCAAAACGAAGCTCACGGCTTGCCTTGTCCATTTTGTCGATGAGCGTCTCAAGGACTAATTTGTCTTTCCCTTGCAGGAACAGACGAACGTAGTCGATAAGTTCACTGTACTCTTCATCAGAGATGATTGAGCTAACACATGGCGCAGCACAACGACCAATCTGATACATCAAACACGGGCGCGTTCTATTGGCATAAACCGTATCTTCACACTGGCGGGCAGGGAAAATCTTTTGGATTAGGTGTAGCGTCTCACGCACAGCGCCGGAATCAGGGTAAGGACCAAAGTATTCGCCCTTTTTCTTCTTAGCACCACGGTGCATCGACAAACGAGGATGCTTGTGACCGCTAATAAAAATATAAGGGTACGACTTATCATCACGCAAAAGTACGTTGTATTTAGGCAAGTACTGCTTGATGTAGTTGTGCTCAAGAATGAGCGCTTCTGTTTCCGTGTGCGTTACAGTGACATCGATCTTGTCAATATTACTAACTAGAGCGCGTGTTTTTTCACTGTCGACTTTTTTACGGAAATAACTGGAAAGGCGTTTTTTGAGGTTCTTAGCTTTACCGACGTAAATAACGGCAGCCTCGGCGTTATACATTCGATAAACGCCGGGCTGCTCTGTTACTGTCTTGAGGAATGAGACTGAGTCAAACAAGTTGGTCACTATACGATCTCAGTGTTAAAGGGTCTCAGTGTCTAACATTCCATGTCTAATCGCTAAATGCGTCAGCTCTACATCGCCACTGATATCTAGCTTACTGAACAAGCGGTAGCGGTAACTGTTGACTGTTTTAGGACTTAGATTGAGTTGTTCTGAAATATCCGTCACTTTCTGACCTTTGGTAATCATCATCATGATTTGAAGTTCACGTTCAGATAAGTCTGCGAATGGATTTTCAGACGCAGGAGAGAATTGGCTCAAAGCCATCTGCTGCGCAATTTCTGGTGAAATGTATCGTTGGCCACTGTTAACCACTCGAATTGCATTTACCATTTCATCCGGACCTGCCCCTTTAGTAAGGTAACCAGCAGCTCCAGCTTGCATCACTTTAGTTGGAAACGGATTTTCCGTATGAACAGTTAAAACGATGATTTTAACATCAGGGTTGAAACGCAAGATTTTCTTGGTTGCCTCTAAGCCACCAATACCAGGCATATTCATATCCATCAAAATAACGTCAGTATTGTTAGTACGACACCATTTTGCAGCATCTTCACCGCTTTCAGCTTCCCCTGCTACGTTCATTCCACGGACGTCTTCAATAATACGTCGTATCCCTGTGCGAACCAGCTCGTGATCATCTACAAGGAAAACATTTATCAAACTTGTATCTCCACACTATTAATTGGCTCTGCAACCACTGTGTCGTTTCATCTGTTTGAAACAATTGAACAAAGGAACAGTGGATCGCAGCATTGAGTACATCTTAACTTAATTACTAAAAAAAAGCTCTGTTGAATATGTGCTGAAACACGAACTTTAGCAAGTACTTATTAACAAATAAGCTAACTAAAACAACAAGCTTTTTCTAAAAATCAACCAGTTAAAACAACACCCAATAAAATTACACAAGATAAAGATATTTTCAATACCATTGAATAACCATTCGCGACAATTTCACTTATTTGCTTATAGAGTCCCGTTATTTGCCTCTGTTAACTAGAATTTAGTTAGTATTTTTGCTGCCTGTTGTGCGCTGAGGGTCGCTAAGTGGTAGTATTCGATTCCCAATTTCAATAGGTTACTACATTGGATATTCAGCAAGGCTTTGTACTTACAAGACAAGCGAGAGATTTTTCAGGGCGCACGCAAATCGACTTGTGGTTAAGCACCCCTCAAGGCCCTACTCTGCTGACCATTCCAAATGAAAAACCTGTATTTTTTGTCGCTCAATCTGATTTAGAAGCATGTCAGACAATCGCAGCCAAAGAGTCGATTGATTGCCAATTTAAGCCTCTAGAACTAGCCACATTCGAGCAAACACCTCTCGCCGCGTGTTATACCTCGCTGTCGAGAAGTAGCTTTGGTTTAGCGCAAGCCTTCCATAACGAAGAAATCCAAACCTTTGAAAGCGATATTCGACTCGCTGACCGATTCTTGATGGAACGCTTTATCAAAGGAAGTATTGAGTTCACGGGTACCGCGGTACAAAAGAACCAGCATCGCAGAGTCTCAAATGCGAAATGCCGAGCGGGCGACTACTTACCCAATCTATCTGTCGTCTCGCTTGATATTGAATGTTCAGAAAAAGGCGTGCTTTATTCGATTGGTCTAGACAGCTCGATGGATAGCCGAGTGATCATGGTCGGCGCCCCTCAAGAAGCCGGCACCAACATCCAATGGGTTGCCAACGAAAAAGCTCTTCTTGAAGCCATGATTATGTGGTTCTCTGAATTTGACCCTGACATCATCATTGGTTGGAATGTTATCGACTTCGACTTTAGGCTGCTGCACAAACGTTCAGAATGGAACGAAGTAAAGCTAAATATCGGTAGAGACAATCAACCAAGCTTTTTCCGTAGCTCTGCACAGAATCAGCAGGGGTTTATCACTATCCCAGGGCGCGTTGTCTTGGATGGTATCGATATGCTTAAAACGGCAACCTACCACTTCCGGTCTTGGTCACTGGAGTCCGTATCGCAAGAGTTACTTGGTGAAGGCAAAGACATCCACAACGTTCATGACCGCATGGATGAGATTAACCGGATGTTTAAGTTCGATAAGCCTTCACTCGCTAAGTACAACCTTCAAGACTGTGTGTTGGTAAACCGAATCTTCGAACATACCCACCTACTCGATTTTGCGATTGAGCGTTCGCGACTGACTGGTGTCGAGCTTGATCGTGTTGGCGGTTCTGTTGCTGCTTTTACTAATTTGTACCTACCACAGATACACAGAGCGGGTTATGTCGCGCCTAACTTAGAGCCTGAGAACTGGATTGCTAGCCCCGGTGGTTATGTGATGGATTCAATTCCCAATCTGTACGACTCGGTTTTGGTACTCGATTTTAAGAGCCTGTATCCATCGATCATTCGCTCGTTTCTGATTGACCCTATGGGACTAATTGAAGGGTTGAAGCTTGAACTAGGCCCAGCAGAAAACCAAGCCGTTGATGGCTTTCGAGGTGGGCAATTCCACCGCTCTAAACACTTCTTGCCCGAGATGATCGAAAACCTTTGGGCTGCACGTGATGTGGCGAAGAAGAACAACGAGAAAGCGTTCTCTCAGGCGATTAAGATCATCATGAACTCATTCTATGGTGTGTTAGGTTCGTCTGGTTGTCGTTTCTTCGATACCCGGTTAGCGTCTTCAATTACCATGCGTGGACATGAGATCATGAAGCAAACCAAGGTTCTGATCGAAGACAAAGGCTATCAAGTGATTTACGGCGATACCGATTCAACCTTCGTGTCTCTGAACGGCAGTTATGATCAGCAAAAAGCAGACGAGATCGGGAACACACTGGTCGCTTACATCAACGATTGGTGGACGAATCACTTAAAAGAGACCCACAACCTAGCCTCAATACTCGAATTGGAATACGAGACTCACTATCGCAAGTTTCTAATGCCGACCATTAGAGGTTCAGAAACCGGCTCGAAGAAACGTTATGCCGGATTAATCACTCAAGGCGATAAAGAAAAGATCATATTTAAAGGGCTTGAGAGTGCACGCACCGATTGGACACCTCTCGCACAGCAATTCCAACAAACCTTGTATGAGATGGTGTTTCACGATCAAGATCCAACCGACTACGTCAGACAGTTTGTTGATGAAACCTCTGCTGGCAAACATGATGATTTATTGGTGTATCAAAAGCGCTTACGCCGCAAATTACATGAATACCAAAAGAACATTCCGCCACAGGTTCGCGCAGCTCGTATGGCCGATGAGATCAATGCTCAGTTAGGGCGCCCTCTTCAATACCAAAATAAAGGACGCATTGAGTATTTGATTACTCTGAGTGGCCCTGAGCCCAAGGAGTATTTAAAGAGTGGTATCGATTATCAGCACTATATCGACAAGCAGATTAAACCGGTCGCAGAGGCAATACTGCCCTTCATCGGTTTAGACTTTGAAAGAGTTAGTGGGCAGCAGTTGGGTTTGTTCTAGCACTATATTCAATATGCTCTTAAAACGAAAAAAGCAGAGATATGTTCTTCAGCACACTCGCTTTTTAGTATCAATGGATCGGTTATAAATCTCTATCCGATTCTGAACTCGGTTTTCTGATACTGCTTAATCAACCACTCACCAAAGCCATCAAGAATACCGATCACCGAACGTTTAGGGATTGGTCGACCAGAAAGTAAAATGCCCAACCTTTGGATTTCGACTTCTCGATCTGGGTGATACTTCAAGAACTGTTGGCCACATTCAACAGGATCATCGTACCAATATTTATCGCGGTACATCACCAGTGAGTAACTCGCCCGTAGAAGCTTCTTGGCAATAATCACCTGCGCAGCGACTTGTTGTTCTGGCGTTGTCGCTCGTGCGATCTTGTTGCGATACACCGCCAACCAGTTTTCCGCATCCATATTCCAGTGCTTAGCGATTTCCCAACTTGTTTCAAAATCACCATAGCAGTCTGATAAGTCTTCACCATGCACACACACGGCTAAATGCTTGAGCATAAAACCCCAAGTGAAGATATTGTCGAAATCGACTATCTCACTCACTAAGGTAGTTTTTATCGCCACTTGAGTTACCTGCGGGAAGCTCTTTTGGAAACGCCATTTGATGGTGTTCAACAAAGTGGTTCGTTGGTCAGGAAACGGTCGATGGGTCACCACAACCACATCTAGATTGGAGCGACCGAAGACGGCTTGCTTACGAGCCACACTGCCATAAATATAAATACTGTGCAGATTAGATCCTAACCCACCTTTTAGAAAGGTAATCAGATCGTTAACCACAGGTTGAAATTCAGGTTGAAAAGGCTGTGTTGGGTCAATAACGGGTAGCTGCATAGGTCGTTTCGGTAAATAAAATAATGATTTAACTATAACTCTATGATCGCCTAGGTGACTTTATGATTCAAGCTATTCCTATTTATAGCATCTCCGAGATATAATCAGCGGATAGACCCACTAAGGACAAACACAAAATGCCTAGAGCAAGTGAAATTAAAAAAGGTTTTGCTATCACAGTAGAAAGCAAAACAGTGATCGTTAAAGATATCGAAGTAACAACACCAGGCGGCCGTGGCGGCCAAAAGATTTACCGCTTCCGTGGTAACGATGTAGCAACTGGCGTTAAAACTGAAGTTCGCCACAAGGCTGACGAAATTGTTGAAACTATTGACGTAACTAAGCGTGCAGTAATGTTCTCTTACGTTGATGGCAACGAGTACATCTTCATGGACAACGAAGATTACACACAATTCATCTTCAACGGTGAGACTATCGAAGACGAACTACTGTTCATCAACGAAGAAACTCAAGGCATGTACGCGATCCTTATCGACGGCAACGCTGCAACGCTTGAGCTACCAACATCTGTTGAACTAGTTATCGAAGAGACTGATCCTTCAATCAAAGGTGCATCAGCGTCTGCTCGTACTAAGCCTGCTCGTCTTTCTACAGGTCTTACTATTCAAGTACCTGAATACATCGCGACTGGCGACAAAGTAGTAGTAAACACTGCTGAACGTAAATACATGAACCGCGCAAGCTAAGATACTTATTATGACCGAAGCTAACGACCTAATGTCTTATGACGACGCAATTGACACTGCATACGACATCTTCCTAGAGATGGCACCTGACAACCTAGAGCCTGCAGACGTGATTCTTTTCACTGCTCAGTTTGAAGATCGTGGCGCAGCAGAGCTTGTTGAAACTGGCGATGATTGGGTTGAACATGTTGGCTTTGAAGTCGACAAAGAGATCTACGCTGAAGTGCGCATTGGTCTTGTGAATGAAGCTGATGACGTTCTAGACGACGTATTTGCTCGCATGTTAATCAGCCGTGATCCAGAACATAAGTTCTGTCACATGCTGTGGAAACGCGACTAATACCGCTGTTGACGCTCATCTGCATGAGTAAACAAGTATTCATGTAAGCGAGTTAAAAGTTAGCCGAGCCCATTGCTCGGCTATTTTTATCACGCTATTTTCCATCGTGATTCATCACTTTCATCATCAACGTTAGATTCACTGATTATGACCAAAGCAAAAACAGACACACAATCAAAAGGCTATGCCTGCATTGGCCTAGTTAACCCAAAGACGCCAGAAAACGTAGGCTCAGTGATGCGAGCAGCTGGCTGCTACGGCGCCAACTCTGTGTTTTACACTGGCACACGCTACGACCATGCGCGAAAATTCCATACCGATACCAAAGAAAAGCACCTAGCCCTGCCTTTGATTGGTGTTGAAGAGCTGAAAGATATTATTCCAGTCGGCTGCGTGCCGGTTGCTGTTGATCTGATTGAAGGTGCTAAGCCTCTACCTGATTACAAGCACCCACCACGCGCGTTTTACATTTTTGGCCCTGAAGATGGCACGCTAAAGAAAGAGATCACAGATTTCTGTCGTGAGACGATTTACGTTCCGACCAACGGCTGCATGAATCTAGCGGCATCAGTGAATGTAGTGCTTTACGACCGACTGGCGAAAGGCGATAACTTCTCGAATCACAAGTAAATAGAACGAGATACGAGATACGAGA